>NZ_NOZF01000161.1:0-28816 GCF_002258565.1 Rhodococcus sp. 05-2254-6 | reverse complement strand
CGTCGGTGCTCGGCGAGTCCTGTCGTAACTCGCCCACGACAAGGGCCACCCTTCGAATCGTCTACCGCCAAAGTTGACGAACCCGAAGGGTGGCCCTTGTCGTGGGCGAGTTACGACAGGACTCGCCGAGCACCTACATATGAGGTTGTACGGGGACCATCACGTGAGGGTGTACACCGATAGGGCGTACTTCTCATCCCATCTCGCAGCGGTAACGCTGACGACGTGTGGTACCGCCTCGCTGGGTCTGATGCGGGTCGGTATATCGGAATGGCGCAGGGCGACGTGACTCCGTATCCGTGGGGCGGACGTTGGTTGGTGCCGCTCGTGGCTTCGTTCGCGGATGGCGCATCCGTAGGCGCGCTGCAGGCGCTGAACTATCTCTTTCTGTTTCTGGCGATTGGGTCGATCACCTACCTCGGTCTGAACTACGCCTCGTCGTCTTCA
Organism: Rhodococcus sp. 05-2254-6; assembly: GCF_002258565.1. Classification (NCBI taxonomy): domain Bacteria; kingdom Bacillati; phylum Actinomycetota; class Actinomycetes; order Mycobacteriales; family Nocardiaceae; genus Rhodococcus; species Rhodococcus sp. 05-2254-6. The sequence goes on along the minus strand of NZ_NOZF01000161.1, from coordinate 28,369 downwards.
GCGATGGTTGGTGCGTGGGCCTTCTGTGCGACAGGCGTGGCACTGCTCGTGCTGTTTCAGAACCCGTTTCTGGTGGATTCTGCGGGGCTTTTGGTATTCGCGCTGATCGGTATCGGCTATCGGCGAGAGAACTACTGGGCACTCGCGGCAATAGTCGTACTGGGTGTCACGGTCAAGGAAGTGGTGATCGGCTTCTTGCTGTTGCTATTGCTGCGTCGCCGGTGGCGCGAGTTGGCTGTCGCATTTGTTTTGTCCGCAGGGCTGCTCTACTACGGAGTGGTGTCGTCAGCCCCAGGCTCTGCCCTCCTGCCAGAGTTCTCCGTTGGGCTTGTCGTGAAGCTGGCATTCGGGCTGGGAGCAGGGTGGCTTCTTGCCGCGGTAGCGGTTCTGCAGATTTCGCACAGGCGGAATCTGGTTGCGCAACAGGATCTTCAGTACTTTGCTCTGACAATAGTCTTGAGTCTTGCGGTTCTTCCCATGGCTACCGACACCAGTCGACTGCTGGTGTTCGCCCTTCCAGCCGTGGTACCCCTCTGCACGATTGCCCTCTCGGAGTCGAGCAAATTGCGCATCGCAGTCGGCGTCGTGTTCGCCATTCCTGCGGTCGTTTCGGTCCTCCCGTCTCGCTTCACCTACGCATTGCGCCCGCAGCCGTTCGAGCAGTTGGAGTCTTGGTACAGCGCAAACACTGAACTGATCGCGGTCTCTGCGCTGCTCGCTATGATCGGAGCTGTCATTGCTGTCTGGCCGGCCATTCTCGGTCTGACGAATCGCCATCGAGTCGATGCCCGTTCCTGAAGGCATAGCAAATTTCACCCCAATACACTGACGACCGCGCCCGCAATGATCCGGTGACCCGCGTCGTTGGGATGCAGACCGTCGGGGTCGATCATGTCCGGATGATCGGCCAGTGGCTCACCGATATCGAGATATCGGGCCACTGCGCTTGCGGTGGCGGCCTTCACTCCGTCGATCAGCGTCGCGAAGTCCGCCGGAGGCTCGGTCGAGTCCCAGATCGGGCTGGTGACTATCACCTCGGTATTCGGTGCCGCAGCCTTGATGGCCTCGAACAGCGACAACGCAACCGCCCCTGTGACGCTGGAGGTGCCGGCCTCGTAATCGTTACGGCCACCGGACACGACGACAATGTCCGGTTGGGCCGCGGCAACCACATCCAGCTTGATTGCGTAGTCGGTCTTCTGGCCGAGATAGGTCGTGGTGTATCCGGAGCCTCCCTCGGCGAGGTTGAGCTCAGACCATCCCATCGCCGCCGACACGAGCGTCGTCCACCGCTTCCCGTTGGTGGAGGCTCCGATGCCCTTGCTGTACGAATCACCCAGAAACACGACCACGGGCACCGAATCCGGGATGAACCGTGTGGGAGGTGGTGCTGACTGGGGAGGCTCCGACCGTGATCCGATCTGCCATCCTAGAATTCCGCTGAACGCCACGATCAGGACCGAGACAGCGACGTAGACGAGCACCGTGCTCTTTGCCCTCATGGTGCCGGTACACCCACTTGTTTTATCAGGGCTTCGGTGACCGCCATGGCCCATAGTCGCGACCCCTCGGAATTGGGGTATCGATTTGCGCCGTCGTAGGTTCCCTCCACACCGTCGACGGTCGTCGCCGCGTCGATGATCTGAAAGTCGTTCTTGCGCGCGGATACCTCCAGATCGTGGACATTCGCGCGCACCTGGTCCTCGGTTTCCTTGGGGTCCCGTGGAGCCGGTTGCAGTATGGCCACCACCGCTGCTCGCGAATACGTCTCGGCAAGTGTGCGCAGCAGGGGAACGGATTCGGCCGCAAGGGTGCGAGGGCCCATGTCGAGACCGTTGTTGGCCAACACGACATCGATATCTGATGGTGGGTGAATCTGCGGAAGCGCGCTGGTCAGAAAACCGACGTTGCGTGAGACCGACGCGTTCCACAGAGAGATAGGTGTGCCGATGCCGTCAGCGACAGAGATCGACGGCTCGAGGTAACCCGTACCTGCTGCAAAATTCCAGTCGTGGATCACCGCCGGACGGCCGTACTCCTGTGCCAGGCTCTGCATCGTCAAAAACACCCAGCCGCCGAGCGAGATGCCCGTTCCGTCCCCGATGAGCAGAATATCGACGGGATCATTCGGCTCAGCCAACATGGTGGACAGAGGCTGCTGATGCACGGCATCGGTCGTCGTGACCGTCACCGGACGATATGTGTCTGCTGTGCTGCCGCAGCCCGCAGCTGTCCCCAGGACCACAGCCGCGACGACCGCCACACGCCACCGGATCACGAGGTCGACCGCCGACCGAACACGGACTTCGGACCGGCCATAGACTCCCGCATCGTATGGACCATGTGTTCCCACGACGGAAACTCGAAGCCGGGCGGCATCGGTGGTGGATCGGTGGACAGACACAGCGTCATTGCCCGCGCCACTGCGTCGACGTCGGTGGGATCGCAGTAACGAACGGCCTCACCGAGCAGTTCGCGGAAGATGGGCCGCTCGCTCACCAACACCGGGGCGCCCAGGCGCAGTGCCTCGAGGGGAGGGAGTCCGTACCCCTCGTCGAGCGAGAGATACACGAACAGAGCGGTATTGCGATACAGCCATGCCAGGTGCTCGGTCTCGACGAAGCCGGTGTAGCGAATGGAGCCGTCGTCGATGGCCGCGAGTACTCGTTGGTCGAGCTGATCGGCCTTGCCGTTGGCCGGCCCCACTACCACGAACGGGCGGGTCGGTGAGATCGCGCCCGAACGGACAGCGGCGGACAGCGTCGTCGCCAAGTTCTTTCGGGTGTTCAACCGCCCTACGGACAGCACGAAGGAACCAGGCCGCAGGTCGAGAGCCGGAGGGGGTGCTGGAATCGCGTCGAGTAGTGCGTGAGAGACGCCGAAGCCGGTGACGGCGGTAGGCGTCAGGTGTGGGTTGTGCGCAGCGATACGAGCCGCCTCGGTACGACTACTGACGAACAGGACACTCGCCGCGCGTGCGGCGATCATGATGGGGGAGAGGTAGATACGCTCGATCGTGGTGAACCACTCGGGGTTGGACTGGAACAGTGCGTCGTGAACGAAGACGGCCGACTTGCCCAGCAGCGGAGAATAATTCGATCCCCACGCCATGTCGTACGGACCGAGACGTACTCGAAGCGAGAGTTCGATCATGTTCTTCAGCGGCTGCGTCGGAAGGTACGTGCGGATCCACCGCACCCCCTGCCGTTGCAGGTCCGCCGCTTCCGCCGGCGTGGGACTCCGCCGCAGGGCCACCGTGAGCACATCGTCGGGAAACTCGCGTCGCCACGCCGCGATCTTCTCGTGCGTGATGACGATGCCGGCGGGGGGACCGTCGAACCAGTAGTAGCCGTCGAACAAGACCCTCATGACGTCTCCGTTCTGTCGCGTCGTGGCAGTACGACGAGCATCGCGACCGAGACAGCGATGCGCAGCCCGCTCAGCACTATCAGCGTCCACACCAATCCCGCTGCACCACCGACGAATACGCCGATCGTTTGGCTCCCCACGTCGACGAGTACCGAAGCCAAGCGCGCTCGATGCGTGAAGACGGGGCCGACGAAGAATCGGGTGGCCATCAGCGCTACCTCGAAGGTCTGCGCAGACAGGATCGCCAAGCCCACCGGAACCACGTACGGCAGTGCGGTGGCGGGACCGATGTGTGAGAACACCGTCGAGAGCGCCGTGTATCCCACCAGCCCACACGCGCCGAGGCCGAGGGCCACCGCGATGTTCCACCGCACCGAGACCGCGAGGACCGCACGAGTGCCCTGCGCGCTGAGTGTGGCGAACTGTTTGAAGATCAACGGCTGAATGCTCTGGATGATGACGAACGCCGGTGCGAAGACGAGCGAGTAGGCGAATCGAATTCCGGCAGTGGCGGTGTCGTCCTGGATCAGATACAGCAGCAGCATGGCGATCTGGCTTCCGAATCCCAGGTACACCGCCTCTGCGGTGATTCGCCACGCAATCGAGAAGTGGGACTCGGACTTGATGGTGGAGGTGGCTGTGCCGCAGAAGGCGAGCCCGGCCGCGAGCACGATCAACAAGGTGCAGAACCAGATCGGCAGCAGTGCGGCGTTGTCGATCCCGAGCGCAATCACTCCGGCGGCGGCCAGCGCGCCGACGGCGTAGAGGGCAGCCAACAGTGCCGCACGGGAGTAGCTGCCCCGAATGATGAGTACCTGGCGCGGTAGATCCGAGATCACCATCGTCGCCGCCAACGCCCCCACCGCGGCGGCATAACCCCACTCCCCGCCGCGGCTGATCCACGCGAACGACGCAACACCGACGACGGTCGCGAAGGTGAGGGTGCCCCGCCAACTGGACCACCGGTCGATGGAGTCCTCGGGACGAACTCCTATCCGTGCCGCGTCGACGATCGGGGCGTAGATCCCCCATGCCCGCGAGGTACCGACCGCGATGAACCCCAGTGCGGCACCGACCGACAGTGATGCGAACTCGCCGACGGTCAACGACACACCGGCCGTGACGTTGAAAACGAAGAACCCGAGAGACCACAAACCCTGATCGAGAGTGCGAATCAGCAGTCCGGATCGGGTGACCGAGGGGCTCACCACCTCGGAACTCGTGGTCATCATGACCGACCCGTCCGGCCGGGCATCGCCGCGCCGAAGGCCAGGCCATCGGCATACAGCTGCCCAGCGAGGTCGACGAACCGCTGCTTGGTCCACTGCGTCGTACTTACCCTCGGCATGGCCGAGGCTCCAACGATGGCCTCTGCCAGCATGTCCCGAGTGGTCGCGGTGTCAGCCGGGAGCACCACCCCGGACGTGCCGGAATCCTGGAGCACCGAACTTGCTCCGGTTCGCTCGAAACACACCACAGGTAATCCACACGACGCGGCCTCACCCACGACGCCGCTCGCACCTTCGCGACCCGAGGGATGCATCAGTACATCCGATTGCACCATCATGTCCAATACCGCTGTGCGGTCCAGTGATCCGTGGAAGGTCACTCGATCCTGCACACCGAGCACGGCTGCGCGTCGATGGAGATACGCGCCATGACTGGTGCTGTCGAAGCCCACTATATGAAGGTGGGCGTGCCGCAACGAGCTCGCGGCCAACGCCTCGATCGCCAGTTCCTGACGCTTGCGCGTGATGAGATGCCCGACGACCAGGATCACGATGCCGTCGTGTTCGGCCCGGGCAGGCCGGTCGGTCGGGCGATCGACGACGACGTTGGGGAACCTACGGCAACGGGTATTCGAATGCGCGACGGTCGCTTCCATTGCCCCGTTCTGTGCGAGGACCAGATCGCATCGACGAGCGATGCGAGTCGCCGGGAACGAGGCCACTCGGTCGCGCGCCGCCTGCAGAATCCATTGCTTGCGTGACGCGAGCGAAGTGGGCGAGATGGCGAACACCTCGGCTACACCTCCCGCCCCGACCGGGCCCCAGACCTTGTAGACGCGCGAGGACATTCTGGTGATCGGCGTCGACAGAATCTCCGAGGCGAACGTGACGTGGTGCGCATAGACCACCGAATACGTCCGCTCGATCTCACGGATGTACGGGACAGCCAATCGAACCCAGAGCTCGTGCTCGATGCGGGTGAACCGGGGATAGTGCCATCGAAAGAACGGAGGAGCCATCGGCATCTCGACGGTGACGATCTCCAGGTGCTGTTCGAGCTCGGCGGGTACGCGCCCGGCGCAGGCCAGTGCCGAGCGCCGCATCGTCACCAGGACCACCATCGCATCCACCGTCCGAGCGTGCTCGAGCGTGGCGATGAGAAACTGCCAGCCGATGCCGGGCTCGCTGGGCATGTCCGGATGAACAGTGAAGGAGGACAGCACTATCGCGTGTTTACGGTTATTCACGCGATCGCCCCCGCTCGGTGCCGGCGGCGTTGCCGAGGACGGCTGAGCCCACGGCCGTCGGACCCGGTCGGCGGGGAGATCTTTTCCGACTGACGTGCCGTGACGGTGAGGGCCATGAACACCCACGGGAAAGCAAACCAGATCACGTTGGTCACCGACGTGCAGATGGCCAGTGCCACGAACAGTGGGATGGCGTGCTTCTTGTGCCGCACACCGAGAAAAAGACTCACTGCGAGCACGACGAAGAATGCGAATCCGATGAACCCGACATCGTAGATCAGCGCCAACCACATCGAACTCAAGTATGCGGCAGCGACATTGGTGGGATCCACCGGATTGAACTGTGGGAACGAGTTGAAGCCGGTCCCGATCGCCGCACTCCAGTCCCGGGCCGCGATCTGGTCGATTGCGATGTTCCACAGCTGCAGCCGATACGCGCCGGTACCGCTCTCGACGTCGATGACGTGAACGACCCGCCACAGGAACGTGTCCGCATCGCCCACCCGGTAGTAGACGTCGTGGAGATACGCGACACCGACGGTGAACGCCACTAGCGAACACACTATGGTCACCGGGTATCTCGCGGCGTTTCGTCCCATCCCACAGATGAGGACGACCGCGAGGCCGATCCAGGCCGCCCGCGTGGTGGTCAGTATCAGCGCAATAGGGATGGGAGCGGCCAGCAGCAGCACCTGCCGGGTCACCACCGACCGGTCGCCTGCAAAGTAGTACAGGACACCGATCCACCCGGCACACAGGCATCCCATGATGTTGGGCTCGAAGGCCAGGCCGACGACGCGGGTACTCGGGTTCAGCACAAAGCCCGCAACACTGACAGCCGAGATCGCCGACAGGATTGCGGTGCCCGACCGCACAAGAAATCCGTGGTCGAGGGCCACGCGAGTCAGGGGAATCACCGCGATCAGTGCCACGATCAATTGCACGGCCATGCGCAGGCTGGCTGCGCTTTCGGGGGCGAACAGCACGCTGGAGGTGACTCCCACTGTCACCAACCCGACCGAGCCGATGATCAAACCCACCGTGAACGGCGATCGTGTTCTGGCACCGGGCTCGCGGCCCGCGTAGGCGAGAAGCGCGACGAGGAACAACGGCGTCGCGAGGTATTCGGGACGGATGGTGAAGCCGCCGACCGTCACCTGCAGTCCGTTGGCGCACAGCGCGAAGAAGTAGATGCTCCACGCCCATCGAATGCTCCGGATCGACAGGATGGCGGCGGCGACGGACGCGGCGACGCACACCGCGACAAGCGCGACCAACGGTGCTGCCAACGCGACGCACACCGCCACGCAGGTGCACACCACGAATGCGGCGAGCTCGGCCGAGGACGCACCGTATCGAGCACTGCGAAGCGGACGCACGATCCCTGAATCCGATCAGTGCCGGTTGGTGCGGATGGTCGACGGTGGCGCAGGTTGAGGCGGGGTACGGCCCGGCTCGAACTCGTAGCCGTAGCGGTAATCGGACTTCTTCGATGTCGGCACCACCGACATGACGACCCCGAGAAGCGGCGCGCCGACCGTCTCCAGATTCGCCGCTGTCCTACTGACCTCATCGCGCCGGGTGAAGCCGTAGCGAGTGACCAGGATCGTGCCGTCGCACTGGGTTGCCAGAGTTGCGGCATCGGTGACCGGCAGCACCGGAGGGGAATCGACCACCACGTAGTCGAATGCACGCTTGAGCTCGTGCAGGAGTGAGTGCGCGGCAGTACTTCCCAGCAGCTCGCTCGGGTTGGGCGGGGCCGGCCCCGCACCCAGAGCCCACAGATTGTCGAACGCGGTTGTCTGAACGACCTCGTCCACCGTGGCCTCGTGCGAGAGGACCGAGCTGACCCCCACCGATCCGACGATGTCGAGATACTCCGAGATGCGTGGCCTCCGCAGGTCTGCGTCCACCAGAACCACCCTGTTCCCCACCTCGGCCAGAGACAGCGCAAGATTGACAGCGGTGACCGACTTGCCCTCTCCTGCAACGGAACTGGTGATCAGCAATAGGCGCGGAGGGTTGTCGACGGCGAGGAACTTCAGATTCATCCTCAGTTCCCGGTACGCCTCTGCGACGGGGGCCGTGGACCGGCCGAAGTCGATGGCCGCTGTGTCTCGCACCTTCTTGGCGTATGGGATGGTGCCGACCAGCACGCTGTCGGTCAGCTCCTGGAGTTCACCGGCCTTCTTGACCGTATTGTCGAGCCGGTCCCGGACGAGCGCTCCGGCTATGCCGATCAACAGCCCGATCGTCATGCCCAGGATCACGTTGCGCAGCTTCTTCGGTGTCACCGGTGCCGTCGGGGTTTCGGCGGCTTCGGCTACGGCTACCGACGCGGACGCAGTGCCGCCGTCGGCCGGTGTCTCCAGCTCACTGACGAGTTCGGGGAACTGCTCTCCGATTGCATTGGCGATGTCGCGAGCACGGAGTGGGGACGTATCGAGCACGGACGCATCCAGGAGCACCGAGTTGGGTGTGGAGGTTGCCTCGATCTGAGCACTGAGTTCGTCCGCGCCGATGGGTAGCGACAACTGATCGACAACTCGCTGCGCCAACGTGCGGCCGGTGAGAAGTTCGGCATAGGAGACAACGCGCTGTTGCGAGGCCAGATTGCTCTGATAGACGTCACTGGCGGTGACAGCAGTGGTCGAGACGAAAAAGCGAGTGGTGGCTTGATAGGCGGGCGTGGAGAGAAGCGAGAACAGCACGGCCACAGTGGTTCCGACGATCGTGGTCGCCACGATGGTCAACCATCGCGCGCGGAGCGCTGCCGCATACTCGCGAATCATCACGCGGCTACCTCCTCGGCGGGGTGGTTCTGTGCGGCGTCACCGGTCGCCCGAATGCCATCGTCCATCAATCTACTGGCAGGGGATGGAAATGGCGGAGTATCCAACCGACCGAACCCGTTCCGTTCGTTAGCGACGAAAGCTACTGAGTAGAAACAGGCTTCGCATCGGTTTGTCGAATCGAAACCTACCGCCGACAGGTGTTGTGCCGTGCGAATCAGATTTTTGCCCGGCGCCAGAATGCGCCGGAACCGTCGATGTCGACAATTTCCTCGTCGATGGAATGGGCCGATCGATAATCGCGTACCGCCTGCCCCGCCTGGGAGGAATGGCTGCCATAATCGTCGATGATGCAGAACCCGCCGGGGGAGAGTTTGGGGTAAAGCGAGTCGAGGGCCTGAATGGTGGATTCGTACATGTCACCGTCCAGTCGCATCAGCGCCAGCGACTCGACAGGGGCGGTAGGAAGTGTGTCCTTGAACCACCCCACGAGGAACTGCACTCTGTCGTCCAGGAGGCTGTAGCGCTCGAAGTTGTGCTGCACCGTTCTTGTGCCGACGGCGAGCCCGCCGAGCTCGTGATTACGGTCGCCTGCATCGGCGGGGAACCTGGTGGGATCGGGTGGCGGCAGACCCTCGAACGAGTCTGCGACCCAGACGATGCGCTCCCGGTCGCCCCACGCGACCAGGTTGGCCTTCATGAAGATCGAGGCGCCACCCCGCCACACTCCCGTCTCGATGAGATCCCCCGGAACGTTCTCCGACACCACGGTGGCGATACATTTCTCGATGTTGGTCATTCGAGCGAGACCGATCATCGACTCTGCCCGCGACGGCCAGTCCAAGCCGAGCTCACGATGGTGTTCGTCGTAGGGCTTCTTGATGGCGATCTCGACATCGAACTTCGCTGCGAGGTTTGCGAATCTGCTCGCCAGCCGTTTGGGGAGCGAGGGATTGCCTTGCCACCGCACGCCGCCGAGCACCGAGTCGTTGTCTTCGGCGAGGGCCCCCGTCAGAGATCGTTTGACAAGGTTCAGATACAACCGTCGAACATCGTCGGAGTTCGTCTGATCGCTGATCATCGACACACATTAGCAACGAAATGCGCGGTGCGCCTTGCTATGTACTTGCCTGTCATGCCGGCAGCAGGGCTTCTTCGAGACGCGGAATCAGGTATTCGCCGTACTGCCGGGTGATGTGCCCGGTGTCCCAGCTGATCACGATGCCGGATACGAACAGTGGGCACGTGTTGCGGTAGCAGAACCAGGACCGAGTATCGATCAATCTCGCGCCGGTTTGCTGGGCCGCAGCCTCGTCGGCACTGTGCTTGGACAGCCAATTCTCGGAGATGGTGCTGATGCAGTTGGACGGTGCCGCCAACCTCCCCGCGCACTCGGTGGCGGCTTTGACGAGCGGATTTGGGGTGAGGATGACAACTGCGGCCTCGCTGGGCGCAATACGGTCGATGATCTCGGTTCGAGCCGTGGTCCACGCTTGCTCGGAGCCCTTGTTGTCCACCATTGCCTGGATTCCGTACTCCATGTCGACCATCACCACCATGCTGGGCCGGGCGATGTTGATCTGGTCCACCATCTCGTCCCGGCTCGAATTGCATCGATCGGTCGACTCCTGATCCACCCCGATTGTCACGTCGGAGGCAATGAACGGACAGTTGTTCAGGCCCATGCCATGGACGCGAAAGCCATTGGGCACCAATGCCCCGGCGATGGCGGGCAACCACGATGCGGAGAAGGAATCGCCGACGACGATGGCCGACTGCGGCGCATCCGGAGCCCCGAAGTTGCAGTTGTCGAGGCTGAGTTCCGGCGGATCCAAGCACCCGGCCTCCGGCGTCATCTCGACGGGTTTGCCGCTCTCGACATCGTCCAACGGCGGACTCGTCGCGGGAAAGGCTCTGGCGGCGAGGGACTCTCGGATGGCGGCTTCGAGTGGATCCTGATTCTGGCCGAGGGCCGCCGCGGCGAGCACCGGAGCGGGGCCGCTGTTCGGAAGAACGACGGACGGTTGATTGAACAACGCGACAAGTAGAAAGACCATCACCACCCCCATGCCGCCGACGAAGACCCGCTGCCCGTCGTTGTTGTCGCTCGCAGGCGCTCGGTGTCCACGGCGTCGGGAACGGGGCGCGAGAAAACTCGAGTCCAGCACGGCCTTCTCGACCAGGTGGTACGACGCGATGGACAAGACGACGGTGCCCACCATGACGGAGGTGTAGTACACGATCCCGACGTTCGTGACGGTCAGGAGCAGTACGGTCAGCGGCCAGTGCCACAGATACAGCGAATAGGAGATGGCACCGATGTAGACGACGGGGCGCAGCCGAAGAGGCCGTGTCACTGTGAGGCCGGTGGATCCGATTCCCGCAGCGATCACCATGCAGGTCGCGATCACCGGAAGCGCGCCGTAGGGGGCTGGAATGGTGTAGGTGACCTCGAAAGTGAACTGGGCGTAAAAGATCCCTATCAGGCCGGCGACGGCCATGACAGACCTCAACCACACGGGTGCGCGATGAAAGAGGGGAGCAGCGGCAGCCAGCAGCGCCCCGGCGGCCAACTGCCAGATTCGACTGAACGTGGAGAAGTACGCGGCCGTCGGACTCGCCACGCTCTCGTCGATGGCCCACAGGAACGACACGACGATCGCAACGATGGCGAACCCGGCCACGAAAGGCCGCAGCGGCAGGTTCCTTCCCGACCGGGTGGCGATGAACAGCAGCCCCACCATCAGTAGCGGCCACACCACGTGGAGAATTGTTCCTCCACGGCCAGTGACCAGTAGTGCTGCAGAGGTGAATGCGGTAACGCCGTCTGGAAATAATCGGTGCCGACCGAGATCAGATGCCAGTTCATCATGAATGCCGCCGACCACCAGGTATCGATGACGATGGACTCGAATCGGCCGCTCAGCACCAGTACATACGATGCGGTGAGGGTTGCACCCATGACCAACAACGCCAACGGCAGGATGCGCCGTGCCCGTCGACGATAGAAATCCGTTATGGACACCCGCCCATAGCGCAAACTTTCTCGCAACAGCAGGCTGGTGATGAGGAATCCGGAGATGACGAAGAACATGTCGACACCGACGTATCCACCCTCCGGCCAACGGAAGACGTGATGCGTGATGGCCAGTGTCACCGCGATCATGCGCAGACCCTGAATGTCGAGCAGGAATCCGAAATCGTTGGACTTACCGGGTACGTCCGGAGCGTTGGGTGGCTCAGGTGCGGCCGCCGCGTGGGCGCCTCTCCTTTCGAGCAGTGTCATTTGCGATCCCCGATGTGGTTGCGCTGTACTGGAATACCCGGACGATGACGCGAATGATAGCGCCATTCGGTGCGCTTGTTCGCGGCAAGAAATCGGCGACTTTCGACGGATGAGTTGATATTCGTCCTATTGCCTTTTCGGCGGTCGGGTGAATGCGCCTGTAGCAAGCCCTGTGATTGTTTGAAAGCCCATTACTGGAGAGTGGGAACGATTTACATTGCAGCGCAGTATTGTTCGCTATGCGTAAAGCTCTCGATCGGGATGCCGATCGATGCGCTGGGAGCTACCGTAAGCGGATCGGTTGCGACTCGAAGGAGTGCGTCATGCTGCACGCGTTGATCGACAGAATCTATTGGCGACTGCGTCACCGCCATATGCCCGACGACATTCCAGCCGGAACGTTGATGAGCTTCGTCATCGACCGGACGGTGCAGGCGCTACGTGGCCAGATTCTCGGGTTGCCGTATGTGAAGGGGCCTGCGGTGCACTTCCGCGGTCGCGGGGTGAAGGTACGAAACGCGGCCAAGTTGCATATCGGCACCGGCGTCGTGTTCGGCGATGGAGTCGCTATCGACGCGCACTCCGCACACGGCGTCACTATCGGAGATCGCACGACGGTGGGCCGCGGATCGTCGATCAACGGGTCCGGAGTGATCTCGGAGCCCGGCGTCGGTGTTGTGATCGGTGAAGGCGTGGCAGTGGGGATGTACAACGTGATCTGGGGGCAGGGCGGCATCACCATCGGGGACAACGCGATGATCGGCCCACATGTATCGATCTTCAGCGAAGACCACGAATTCGCCGATATGTCCGTGCCGATGAACCGTCAGGGCTTCATCCGTAGCCCCACGGTGATCGGCGCGGATACCTGGCTCGGTGCCGGTTCCGTCGTCACCCGCGGCGTCACCATCGGTGAGGGGGCCATCGTCGGATCCGGATCGGTCGTCACGAAAGACGTTGCGCCGTACACGATTGTGGGAGGAGTGCCGGCCAAGCTGATCAAGGCGAGGGAGCACACTGCCGGATGAGTCGGCCGGAGGTCTCCGTACTGATCGTCACCTACAACAGCTCGCACGTGATCGGTGACTGCCTGACGGCGTTGGGCTCGGACCTCGAGATCATCGTCTACGACAACGCCTCGTCCGACGAGACCGTGACTCTGATCGAAGAGAATTTCCCGCAATGTACGGTTATCGCCGGGAATCGGAACCTTGGCTTCGCGGGTGGAGTGAACAGAGCCGCCGCACCAGCCACCGGCCGAAACATCATGCTGCTCAACCCCGATGCGGTGATCGCGGCCGACGATGTGCGGATCCTCTCCGAGACTGTCTCGTCCACGCACGGCGGAATCGTGGCCCCACTCATCCACACCGAAGGCGTCCGAGTGGTCGCTGCCGGACGGATGCCGACCGCGTGGACGATGGCGTCGCACTACTTCGGTCTGTCCAGGCTCGCCCGTGGGCGACGATGGCTGCAAGGGCACTACCTGCTGCCGTCCGACATACGCGACGACGTGGTTGCCGTCGACTGGGTCACCGGCGCGTGCCTGATGCTCGACGCCGAGACCTGGCATCGAGTGGGTGGACTGAGCGAACGCTGGTTCATGTACGCCGAGGACATCGAGTTCTGTTGGCGGGTGGGCCGCAGCGGTGGCGCGGTCGTGATTCAACCCCGCGCACGGGCACGACATCTGGTGGGCAGCAGTAGTAACACCGCAACCGAGGTCAACTCCGCGTGGGTGCTCAACCTGTACGAGTTCTACCGGAGCGACTTGGCCCGGTCAGGACTTCAGCGGCTGTGGTGGGGCGTGGTGGTAGGTGCCGGTCTCGCCTTTCGGGCGCTGGTGTTCCAGCTCCAATCTCTGCGTAATCCTGCTGCTGGACAGCGTCGTTCGGCGCGCGAGTTCGCGCGTCATTCCCGCGCGGTCTTCGGTTCGCTGACCACCGCGTCCGACGGCAGATGACTGCGTAGCGCGCTGTCGTAGTCGGCGCATACCCGCTCCCACGTGTAGTGATCGTGAGCCCGTTGGGTCGAGATGGTGCTGAACTTCTGCTGTAGTTCGGTGTCGTTGAGCAATGTTTCGATACCTGCGGCAATGCTGTTCGCCGTCGGGTCGACGAAGAGTGCTCCTTCGCCGAGAACCTCACGGTTGTAGACGGTATCTCGGGCAACCACCGGTGCCCCGCACGCCATTGCCTGCACAAGAGCCGGGTTTGTGCCACCCACGCTGTGGCCGTGAAAATATGCTCCCGCGTTCTCCCACAGTGAGAACAATGTGTCGTCGTCGCTCAGGTGCCCGTACCACCGAACGTTGGGGTTCTCCGCGGCGAGAAGGGCCACGCGTTCGTCGAATTCTCCGCCGTAGCCAGAGGAACCGACGATGACCACTTTCACTCGGTCGCAGAGTTTCTCGGCTGCATCGAGAAAGGCGGTGATCGTATTCTCGGGTACGAAGCGTGCGACCATCAGCACGTACTTGCGGCGACCGAGCCCGTCGGGCGGGTCATCTCCGGTCCGAGGGTCACCACCGTATGGAATGAACACGCCGGTTCGGCCCGAGAGGTCCTCCCATCGAGCGCCCAGCTCGCGGGAGTCGTAGATCAGAGTGGTGGCATGCTGCGCGGTCGCGCGCCCGCCGATGGCGAAGATCGTCTTGGCGACAAGGCCCCATTTCTCGCGTTCCCACTCGATACCGTCGACGTTGACCAACGTGGGAATCTTGCGCAGACGGAGAAAGGGCAACCAGAATCCGTTTGCAACGTTCATCACCAGTGCCACATCAGGTTTCGTGATCACTGCATGAAGTGAAGACGTCGCACCGTACGTGAGCGTGCTCGCGGATTTGCTGTCGATACCGGGCGTGACAACCGACTGCACCCGCGGATCCATATCGGCTGGATTGGAGCTCAGCGCTGTATGTCTGCCGTAGACCACGACGTTCCACCCGTGATCTGCCAGGTAGGGCGCGAGATGCCGAACCAGGGTCTCGAATCCACCGTAGAAACTCGGATATCCACGCGTGCCGATTATCGCGACCGTACGAGTCATACGTGGCCCCCACCGGAAAGTGATGCGCTGTGCGCTCGTCGACCTCCGTGCACGATCGATAAAGGCGCTCGTTGAACGAGATGTTATACAACAAATGCCTCGGTGACCCACTAAGTGAGAGATGTGAATAGTTCGGCGCGCGAACAGTTTTAGGAAAGAGGCGCTGCCCCATGGATTTGGACACTGATGCGGGAACGACTCCAAAATGACCATGCGTACGCCGGGAAGTTCCCCGAATTGGCGGTACTACCAGATTGATCGGTTTGTTACGTTCGTCAGTAAGTTCAGTGAAGTACCGATGCGAGCATTGTGCGGATAACGGCAGAGGGCGTCTGCCGCGCCGATCGGTCCGAATCCGTGGCGGGTGGCGCCGCTGTTGCGTTGCTCGTCGGCATCGCTGCGATGGGATCCGTCGATCTGAGTCAGAACGCGGCCGCTGGCGCGGAGTCGGCCAGCAGTTCGAGCCCGGACCGACGAGTGTCGAGGATCACTTCGAGTGACGCGTCGGGTATGAACTTGTCTATCGTCGCTGGACAGAGGGCAGGACAGCAGGTCGGGGGTAAGTCGAACAGCGACGTTCGCATGCATGAATTGGGCTTGATCACCCCAGTGACACATCACAACGGGGAATTGACTTAATTGCGCTCGTATATCGAACGAATGAATTGACGCGCGTTGCCTCTGGACCCATCCGGTGCACGGAAAGCAACCAGCTATGTAACGATTGAGCCACGCAGTGACACGTTGCGAGTTGTACGAAACGAACGAGGAGCTCGAAGCATGGAGATACAGGATTATCTGAGAATCCTGAAGGCGAGGTGGATCATCATCGCCGTCACCGTGATCGTAGCGATCCTGGGGGCGTTGGGTGCGTCCCTGCTGACAACGCCGTTGTACGAATCCAGCGCGAGGATGTTCGTATCCACGTCCGGTGGCACGTCGGTCAGCGAGACGTACCAGGGCAACTTGTTCTCTCAGCAGCGTGTGGCCTCGTACTCGGAGTTGGTGACCAGTGAGGCGCTCGCCGCCCGGGTGCTCGACGTTCTTCCTCTCGGTCTGACCCCGTCGCAGCTGGCTGCCAAGGTCAAGGCGTCGTCGACTCCCGATACCGTTCTGTTCGACATCACCGTTACTGATGCATCGCCGGCTAGGGCTCGCGACATTGCCAATGCAATGGCAACCGAGCTGACGAACCAGGTGCGCGAGCTGGAAACCCCCGAGGATGGTGGTACCCCGTCGGCCGGAGTAAAGACGTTCCAGCAGGCCGATGCGTCGTCGACGCCGGTCAGTCCCAAGACTGAGCGCAACTTAGCTCTCGGTGCCGCCGTCGGCCTGTTGCTCGGTATTGCACTCGCCGTGCTGCGTGACCGTCTGGACAACACGATCAAGAATCGGCGTGAGATCGAGTCGATCTCCGGCAAGTCACTGGTCGGCACCATCCCATTCGACAAGGAGCGCAAGACGCATCCGGCCGTCGATTTCCAGGACCTCACCCAATCGGCCAGCGCCGAGGCATTCCGTGAGCTCCGTACCAACCTGCAGTTCCTCGAAGTCGATCATCCACCGCGCGTCATCGTCGTCACCAGTGCGATTCCCAGCGAGGGCAAGACGACCACCGCGGTGAACTTGGCTATCTCGCTTGCCGAGGCCGGCCATCACGTCGTTCTCGTCGAGGGCGATCTGCGTCGTCCCCGCATCTCGAAGTACATGGGCCTCATCGGTTCGGTCGGCCTGAGTACCGTCCTTGCAGGGCAGGCGAAAGTCGACGAGGTGTTGCAGCCGACCAAGTACGAGGGCCTGCAAGCCATGGCATCCGGTCCGATTCCGCCCAACCCGTCCGAGCTGCTGGGATCGGAAGCGTCTCGCGCCATGCTGGTGGAACTGCGATCCAAATTCGACTACGTCATCGTCGACGGCGCTCCGCTGTTGCCGGTGACCGACTCGGCCGTCCTGACCACCCATGCCGACGGCGCTCTGATGGTCACCCGCTACGGGCACACCAAGAGCAACGAATTGACCAGAGCTATCGGCAATTTGGAAACAATCGGAGCGCACGTCCTCGGTGTGGTGCTGGCATTGACGCCCTCGAAGAAGGGCGACATGTACAGCTACTCGTACAACTACACCGCCGATACCAACTTGCCCAAGCAGGTGACACCGCCGGTTCCCGCGCCGGCACCACAGGCACCGGTCGCCTCGACGACGCCGGTGACCCCTCCCGCTCCCGCACCGGTGCATGCTCCGCCGACGCGACAGTCCTCTCCTCGGTCTGCTTCCGCGTCGCCTGCTGCCGGCCCGCGTACCAGAGAGACAACCCGGGAATCCGAGACCGACCCCCGATCCCAGCGGCCGGAAACTCTGCCGAGAAACGGAACTGGGAACCCGAGACTGCGGAAGTAGTCAATCAGGGAGGCCGGACTCAACTCGATCGCTAAGAGTTGGGCTTCGGCCGCCCGCTTGCACCGATGACAATTCCCCGAGGATCATCACCGCTGGCAGTAGTGGCGTCGAAACGTCAGGAAGTTGCGCGGTGAAAGCGACCGCTCACGATCACGGACGTGGCGAGCATCGTCTACGTCGTCGGTTTCGAGGGCATCGTCGCAGGCGGCAAGGGTGGTAACGTGACGGGCAATCGCAGACAGCTTCGACATCCCGGTCCTCGACCTGTCGGCACGCTGGGTCACACGGGCAGCAGACGCGATTCGACCTCGGCGCGCGGTGCGCACTGCTGTAGGGACGCATTCCAGTTCCGACGCCAGCGACGTCTGTGAAGTAGACGTTTGATTCGGGTCGGGGGACTTCGTCTTCCGAGAGGTTCTCGACTCCGGGTCAGTAGTAGCTTTCGACGAGGATCTCCGGTTGGTCCCTTGGTTCCAGGGTTGGGAGGGTCTTGTCTAGCGAGAACAGCGCTGCGTCCTCTCCCGTGACCTGGATGTCGAAGATGGCTTCTGGGCAATGGTTGATGACCTTGACACGAATTTGCTGCAACCCGTTTCTGGCGGGAGCGGCCTGTTCAGGAATGTGAATTACTTTCCTGGCCAAGAAACCGCGGTCGCTCTTTTCGGCGGCATCCTCTCGGGCCTGCTCGCGCTGCTCAGCGCGGTTCGCGCGGTCCTCGGCCGCTGTTGCCCGGGACTCGGCGGCGTTGGTGTCGGATCGGGATTTGCGGGAATCCGCAATGGCGATGCCGAGACCGATTAGCGCTGCGAGTGACGCGAGCCACCGACGGTGAGGTTGATCCAATTCACCGCGTCGGTCCGAACGTCTACGAGAAATGCCCGCATGATGCCGTAACGCTCGGTCACGTCGAACTTAGGGATATGTTTCGATCCGCGACGAGGAAGATGTTCCGATTCGCGACGACACTTCGATCAAGTCTTTTCTCGTCAGCTTTCCCCGACCCTTCATGTCCGCGGAGTGCGGCCCGTGGCGAAAGATCTCGACGATCCGGCGCTCAGTCTCGGCGATAGGAGAGATGGACCAAGATTGGAAAGTGGGGTCGCCCGCGGGGTATGGGAGAACTTCCGTTCCGCGAACGATGACGGCTAGACGATTTTGTGCAAGTACGGTGACGTGAACCCGCTCATACCCTTCGGGCTGAGCAACAGCCATTCTGAAGTGACGGGTGAAAACGCGGCGCTCGGGTGCAAGTGATGACCGACCAATCCACACCTGCCAATGCTGCGGAATGCTGTGCTTAGCGTGCATCCAGTCGAGATCGGATCTGACAACGTGATTCGTTCCTTTGTCGAAGAGCGACCGAACTGCCGCAGTCTTGGCCGCCCAGTTCGCGATCACCGTCGACTCTTCCATGGTGATCTTTCCGTTCGAGCCATTTATCAAACGCACCAGGGTGTCCTCGGCGGCAATGTCGAGGTCGTTCATCCACCCGTTGTTGCACGGCGCGCAGAAGCCCCTGATCTCCCAGTCGTAAGGCCCGACAGGTATCGAGTAGTCCGTAGTTTCAACTTTGATCCCGTCGTCAGCGATGTTCCAGCCACTGTGCTGAGTGTTTGTCATGCCGAGATCAAGAATCTTGCCCATGGAGTTTCGGAGTACGTGCTCCTTCGTCATTGTCCCTGTCGCGCCGCAGAACAGGCACGTAGATCCCCTGCTGGATGTCGTCATAGTGGGCGCATCGTTGCACGCCGACTGAAAGTGTGTCCATACAAGTCGTGCACCTGGGAGCATCGACCGATGTCAACTAAGAAGATGAAACGCGACTTACGAGCTGATCTTGCTGAGCAGCGCTATTTTCTCCGTGCTAGTTGCGACCTGTACGACGCAGGGAATGTGGTTGAGGCCAAGCGAATCGCTGTCGTCTTGCGCGTCCTCGTTCATGACACCTTCTACCCGGACGGCAAGCCGAACAGCCGGAGCCTGTTGTCGCTCATGGGCGTCAAGTCCAAGTTGCAATGGATCACGGTCGGCGCGGTCGATCCAGCAAATTTGCTCAGCTCTCTCAACTTGACGTTCATGACTATGGAGACCACCGAGACTGGAACACAGTTTTCGTACACTCCATACTCCGAAGAGGACGTCCTCGCGAGAGGCCACCTGGTCGATTTCGAGACCTGGTGGAACGAACCAATGATCAAGGACGGTCATGGTGAACATTTCAGCCGCAAAGATCTAGTGCTGGCGCTCGCGAACAAGGACGGCGGTGCGCACATCGATGACCTACAGCGACGGGTGGCGGCGCTAGCAAATGAGGGAAGCACCGGCTGGTCGGTTGGTGCCGGAGATCCCTCTAATCCGGGTCTCGTGGTAGACAACGCCGAACTCATTACCATCACACCGCTACTGGCATCGGTTCGATCAATCGCGAGCGAAGTCTCGCTGGTCTTCACCAATCAGGCTGCTGTCCTTGACGCCACTGATGACGGCTCGTCTTCTACGTAAACGCAGCCGGGCGCATAACGCGAGTGATGTGTGCACTTTGCTCGACCGTCATGCGACTTGCAGTCACCGAAAAGTTTATTCGAGTGAATGACTCGAAGAGTGTTGGCGAGTTACAGTGCGATCAGCACTCCGGAACGTCGATGGTCACCGTTGGCTGATCCACCAGAGGCTGCACGGGCACTGTTGCCTCGCCGGGAGCCGAGGGCTCCTGGAGTTCCCACGTCACTGTCTGCGACTGACCCGGCGGAATGGTGAGGTACGCAGCCTGCACCGGCCGGCCGAGCTCGGTGCCGGCCTGGATGGAGAATCCGGTAATGCCGTTGACCTTCATGGACGTGATCTTCGCGCCCTGAGTGCCGTACAGATAGACGATCGATTCGTTGGTGCCGTACTCCACATTCGGCTGGAATGTGCTTGCCACGTAGGGCGTCAGGCCGTTCGGATCCACGTTGTTGGTCAGCGTTGCCGTCACTGTCGACTTGCGGGTACCCGCTGTGCAGGATTCGGCCGAATACGTGATGTCGCGGGTCAGGTAGTAATCGAGCTTGTTGCCGCCGGCATTGTTGACCACCACATTGGCGTACGGGGCCGGGCTGTCCGGCAACACGTGACCCACCTTGGTGCCGGCCAGAATTGCCTGCTCGGCCGGGTCTGCGCTCCACACCGAGATGCGGCCCTCGCTGCCGGCGCGGCCCACGGCGTCGAGCAGAGGCCTGGTGGGTGCCGCGCCCGTGGTCATCTTCTGCACCACCGCCGCGGCGATCTCCTGCAGATATGCCTTGCGAGCCAACTGGTCGTCGCCGAACCTGGAATACGCTGTGCTGAGGGTTATTTCGACGACATTGTCGGCGGTGATCTGCTCACCGTCGACCAACGTGACCGGTCCGGTGGCGCCGAGGATGTAGCTCAACGCGATCGGGTCGGTGGCGATGGCACCGTTGAGCACCTCGCCCGTCTGCTCCGTCCACATCGACGACCAGATCTGGCCGGCATACGGAAAGTGCGGGCTCGCATTCGAGTTACGGAAATCGGTGGTGGTGTTGCGCGGAGCCCACAGCGCGTTGTACTCGGACCCCAGATCGATGGGCTGTTCCGCGAATTCGAGTTCGTTGTTGGCACCGAGAGTGTCGACGCGAGCCGTGCCGTTTTCGGCGCGAATGATGCCGTAGCCACCGAGCAACCCGCCGGTGCCCCGAGCCTCCGCGTTGGTCTGGAACGCGAGAAAGTAACTGCGCGGGCCGTTGTCGCCGAGCATCGACGGCAGCAGTTCACTGGCGATCCGGGTGTTGGTGAGCAGAGTCGCGAGTTCGTGCGTCTGATCGATCAACGACGTGCGAGCCTCGTCCACCACGCCGAGGAAGGCGGGCTCGTCCACCTGCTGGGCCCGCTCGCTGAGCTCGTCGGCCGCCGCGGAGGTCTGCTCCAGTACCGGCTGGGCGTCCCGCAGTGCTGCGGTGTCCACCTTGCCGCCGCCCTCGACGAGGCTGCTCGGATTCAAGCTCGCGCCCGCAGCCGACGCCGGGGCGAGCACGTCCACTGCCAATCCCTGCACCACGTCGCTGATCTGCGCTACCGATTTCAAGGGACTACCAAGGTATGGAACGGCTTTGGCTATCGAAAACGGGATGGACGTCGTCGCCGAGACCGCATCGTCGGCGGATTCGGAGGCGCGAGCCGCTGCGGCCTCGGCTCCGGCCGAATCGCCGTCGAGCAATGCGTCCTTGGCCTGTGTGGCCGAGTCGCGAGTGGCGGTCAAACTCGACTGTGCGGAATAGGCTTCGTAACCGAGCCACACCGCAAAAGCTATGACAATGACCAGAAATACCCCCACCGAGATGAGAATCGGCCGCTTTCTGCCCGATTTCCGACCCCGGGTATCGGTGGAACTGGTTGCCATCGTCGGTGGCCTCTCGGTCGAGGAAATGTATTCGAGTGCACAGCCTAAAGGGGCGTGGTCGATCTGGCGTACCTGTCTTCGATCCAGGTAGAGCATTCACAGTGTGTCGACTAGTTTGTAGTGGGCGATGAAAAGATCGACGTCGATGAGCGGTGCCGCCGGCCGAATCGAAGCCGTCAGGGTGCGTGCGTTGAGGAGGTCGGGGAGTGTCGCCAGAGGCGGACGATCGGTTCGAGGATGGCCGCTTCCCTCTGTCGGCTGCTCAGATGAACATCTACCTCGCTCAGCAGCTGGCACCGGATGTGCCGTTCACCATTGCTCAATACGTCGAGATCCGCGGCGATATCGATCCGTCCGTGTTGATTCGTGCGACGGACATCGCCTGCCGACGGCTCGAATCGCCAGCAGTGCGGATCGGCGTGGACGACGGTCACCCGTACCAGTGGTCGGATCTGCGAGTGCCGTACGCGATGATCTATCGCGATTTCACCGACAGCGACCATCCCATCGACGATGCCCAGCGCTACATGGACGAGCAGTACCGGAAACCGGTGGATCTGGTTCGTGACCAACTGATCGCCTCCGAGATCATCCAGGTGGGCGCGTGCCACTACTACTGGTACAGCCGGGCTCACCACATCGTGATGGACGGCCTCGGCGCAATCTCGGTGCAGGAGCGCACCGCTGCGGTGTACACCGCGTTGATCACGGGCACCGAGATCCCGAAGACCCGCGCCATCGGAGTGCGGGAGATCTACGACTACGAGGCCGCGTACCCTAACTCCTCCCGCTACGAGACCGACCGCCAGTACTGGCTCGGTCGACTCGACGGTCACCTCGAGGCCCCTCGGCTGGCCGGCAGCCCACGCGAACCTGCCGCTCCGAGCGGAGTGACGGTCAGCGTCGGTGCTGTCCTGGTCGCAGACCTCACCGAAGCCGTTGCAGCAGTGGCACATCGGTACAACTCCTCCGACGTCCCCGTTGTGCTCGCCACGTTCGCGCTCTATCTCGCGCGCATGACCGACACCGACGACGTCATGCTCAGCTTGCCGGTGTCGGGCCGAGCGACCACCAAACTGCGGGAATCGTCCGGCATGATGTCCAACGTCGTGCCGCTGCGCATCGGCGTCGAACAAGGGGTCACCGTCGAAGAACTCCTTCGACGGATCCAGGTGGAACTCACCGGCGCACTGCGCCATCAGCGGTTCCGCGTCGAGGACATGCAGCGGGCAACCGGCGATGGCACCGGCAGTGCAGCTGCCGGACGCGGGGTGTTCGGTCCCACGGTCAACATCATGATGTACAACAGCACAATTCGGCTCGGCGACGTCATCGGCGAATACCGTGTGCTCTCCAGCGGCCCCATCGACGACATGATGGTCAACGTCTACCCCGGTGTCGCAGGCACCAGCACCCGCGTCGACTTCCTCGGTAACCCGGCCCTCTACAGCACCGACGAGCTCGCGGCCCACCACCGACGCTTCCTGGCACTCCTGCGCGAGGTGGTCCACGCCCCCGAGGGACTCGCGGTGTCCGAGCTCGACGTCCTCCATGCCGAGGAGAAGACAGCGCTGCTCGACGCGCATTCCACGGCGACCGCAGCCCCCGCACTGTTTCCCTCGTTGCTGACGACCGGCGCGGTGGTGCGGGCCACCGGAGTCGATCAATCCAGTGACGACTTCACCCGGGTCGCGGAACATATTGCTGCGCAACTTGTCTCGATCGGTGCAGACCCGGAGAAGCGAATCGCCGTCGCGATCGAACGCTCCTACGAGTCCTTGCTTGCATCGTGGTCGGTCTCACTCGCGGGTGCGTCGTTCGTTCCACTCGACCCCGCCGAGCCCGCCCAGCGGCTGGCTGCAGTGCTCGCCGATGCGCACGTGGAATTCGGCATCACGACTCGTGCCGCTGCGCACCACCTTCCGAACACTGTCCGATGGTTGCTCATCGAGGACCTGCTCGACGCCGACCCGATCGCGTTCACGCCGCCGACCCTGCACGTCGACAACGAGGCCTACGTCATCCACACCTCGGGGTCGACGGGAAAACCCAAGGCCGTCAGCGTCACTCATCGCGGACTCGCGCAGCTCGCAGCCAACGTCGTCGACCGATACGCCGTCACCCCCGACTCGCGGGTGCTGCAAGCGGCGTCGCCGGTCTTCGACGCATCCATTCAGGAGCTCCTTGCCGCGTTCGCTGCAGGTGCCACCCTGGTGATCGCCCCGGCCGACGTCTACGCCGGTCCCGCCCTCGCCGGCGTGTTGGACCGCGAGAAGATCACGCACCTGATCACCTCGCCCACCGTGCTGGCCACTCTGGACCCGGACGACCTCAGCTCCATCGACGTCTTCGACGTCGGGGGCGAGGAGTGCCCACCCGCGTTGCGGGACAGGTTCGTCTCCGCCGATCGAACGATGCGCAACGCCTACGGGCCGACCGAGACGACGGTGTTGGCCACGTTGTCGAACCCGATGCGCGCCGCCGAACGGGTGACCATCGGCGCGCCTCTGCCGGGTGTCCGCGCGCTGGTGCTCGACGCGCACCTGCGGCCCACGCCGTACGGAGGCGTCGGCGAGCTCTATCTCGGTGGAGACGGACTCGCCCGCGGTTACAGCGGTCAGCCGGGTGTGACATCGACGCGGTTCGTTGCAGACCCCGGGACAGCCGGAGCTCGGTTGTATCGCACGGGAGACATCGTCCGTCGGTCGTTCGACGGGTCCACGATGGAGTACCTCGGCCGCAGTGACCAGCAGATTCAGCTGCACGGGCGTCGTGTCGAACTCGGCGAGGTCGAGTCTGCGGCCACAACGTGTGCGGGAGTGACCGCGGCCGTGGCCGTCGTGCGCGACAACCGACTCGTTCTGTACGTCACCGGAGGCTCGGCGGAGCTGGACGGTCATCTCCGGAACCGCCTGCCCGCGTGGATGGTTCCCAGCATCGTCGTGGTTCTCGACGCGCTGCCGATGACCGCGAGCGGCAAGGTCGACCGTCGTGCGTTGCCGGCCCCGACCGCATTTGTCGATACCGAATACGTTGCACCGCAATCCGATACCGAACGCACCGTGGCGGGAGCCTTCGCCGACGTCCTCGGTGTCGAGAAGGTGGGGCGCGAGCATTCGTTCTTCGAGCTCGGCGGTGACTCGCTCAGCGCTACCCGTGTTCTCGCACGCCTCGGTTCCGCAATCTCGTTGACCGTACTGTTCGCCGACCCCACCGTCCGCGCAGTCGCGGCGGCCATCGATGCGTCCTTTGCTTCCGAGCCGTCACTCGAACTGCTCGATACCGTTGTGCCGGGGCGTATCCCGCTGTCGTACGCGCAGCAGCGGCTGTGGTTCCTCAACCAGTTCGATCCCGCATCGCCCGCGTACAACATGCCGGTCGCAGTGCGAGTCGGAGCCGGTGATGATCCCGCGATGGTTCTGATGGCTCTGCGTGACGTCATCGAGAGACACGAAGCCCTGCGCACCTACTACCCGGCCGACGACGACGGTCCGCGGCAGGTGGTGCGGCCCACCGATGCCGTCCTCGTCGAGGTACCCCAACGCACTGTCTCCGGGCAGGATCTGGACTCCGCGGTGTCAGCGGTCGCGGCCGAGGGTTTCGATGTCTCGGCCGAGGTACCCATCCGCGCAACGCTTCTGAGCGTGCAGGAATCCGGCGACACCGTCGCTGTGGTGGTGGTGCACCACATCTCGATGGACGGCTGGTCGGTCGACCCACTCGTACGCGACTTCGCCTTCGCCCACGCCTCTCGGGCAGCAGGTCACGCGCCCACCTGGCCACGCTTGCGCGCCCAGTACGGCCAGTACTCGGTATGGAACCGGGCAGTGGTGGATTCGGTTGCCGACGAACAGCTCTCGTTCTGGTCGTCAATTCTGGGTGACACCGAAACCGCGGCAGCGGAGCTACCAACGGACTTCCCCAGGCCCGCGGTGCAATCGATGATCACGGACGCAGTTCCGTTCGAGATCGGGCCGCAGCTGCACTCGGGTATTCGTGAGCTGGCTCGATCGACCAACTCGACCACATTCATGGTCGTCCACGCCGCCGTGGCCGCCGCCCTGAGCCGCTTCGGTACCTCGAACCGCGTCGTGGTCGGGTCTCCCACTGCAGGGCGTGGACACGAAGCGCTCGACGAGATGGTGGGGATGTTCGTCGGAACCCTGCCTCTCGCAGTCACTGTGGACCCGTCGGGGAGTTTCGCGTCCCTGCTCGATGCGGTCCGCACCGCAGACCTCGATGCCTTCTCGCATTCCGACGTCCCGTTCGAGCGCATCGTCGACGCCCTCGCGACCGATCGATCCCTCGACCGGCATCCGCTGTTCCAGGTGATGTTGGCATTCGACAATGCACCGCACCGATCGGTCGAGGACCTGCCCGTCTCGGTGCTCGAGATACCCACCCGCACCTCGGAATTCGATCTGACGCTCGTGCTTGCGGACGAACAGGGTGATTCGGCGTCGTCGACCGGCCAGATCGAGTACGCGGTGGACCTCTACCAGCGGGCCACCGTCGAACAATTCGCGTCGGTGATTCTGGCCATCCTGAACGCAGCGGTCGCCAACCCGGCCTTTGTCGTCGGTGATCTTGCGCTTGCCGACACGCCGGCACTGCCGTCGTCGATGATCGACGGCACGCTGCTCGATGTATTGAGCGGTGGCACAGCCATGTCCGGTGCTGTTGCCATCGACGGCCTGGAATCGATGACGTACACCGAGCTCGATTCTCGCTCGAACCGGATCGCGCGGCTGCTCATCGCACATGGCGTCGGACCGGAAACTCTTGTGGCTCTGTCCCTCGAACGCTCGGCCGAGTTCATCGTCGCGCTGTGGGCCGTGGTCAAGGCGGGCGGCGCGTTCGTGCCCGTGGACCCGCGCTACCCGGCCGCTCGCCGCGAACAGATGCTGGGGAACATCGAGATCGGCTTCGGCGGAGTCGAGCCGACAGTGCACTGGCTCGACGAGACGCAGGCCCAGCAGTTCAGCGACCTGGCCCTGACCGAGGCGGATCGCCTGGCAGCGCTGACACCGACGCACCCCGCCTACGTGATCCACACGTCCGGTTCGACGGGAACACCCAAGCCCGTGGTGGTGATGCATCAGGGTGTGTATGCGCTTGCGCAGCAGGTCATTCCGCGGTACGGCGTGATATCGAGTTCGCGCGTGCTCCACGGATACTCGGTCAACTTCGACGCCGCAGTTCTCGAACTCGTCCTCGCTTTCGGGGCCGGGGCGACCATGGTGATCGCGCCGCCGGACCTACTGGGCGGCGATGAGATGTCGGCCTTCCTCACTGCGCATCGCGTCACCCACTATTTGTCCACGCCCGCGGTGCTCGCCACCGTGCCGCCGACCCCCGGGATCGAGACCGTCGCCGTCGGCGGTGACGTGCTGGGCACCGGCGTCGTCGACGACTGGTCGGCGGGGCGGTCGATGTTGAACGCCTACGGTCCGAGTGAGGCGACGGTGGTGGCCACGTTGGCCGAGTCGCTGCGTGCCGGTGAGCCGGTCACCATCGGTCGGCCGCTGGCGCACGTGGGAGCGCTCGTACTCGACGACCGGCTGCACCCGGTGCCACTCGGGGGCGTCGGGGAGCTGTACCTCGCAGGCTCCGGCGTGGCTCGCGGCTACCACTCGGACCCGGCGTCGACCGCCGCGCGCTTTGTCGCGGCACCCGGCGGCACGCGGATGTACCGGTCCGGTGACCTCGTTCGGCAGCAGGCGTCGGGCCTGCTCGATTACCGCGGGCGCCGAGACGACCAGGTCCAGATCAACGGTGTGCGCGTCGAACTGGGGGAAATCGCGAGTGCACTGACGGCGCACCCCGACATCGGTGGAGTGGTGACAGCGGTACGTGAGAACCGAATTCACGCCTGGGTGGTGGGCCTCGATGGCCAGGACGCTGCCCAGTGGCTGCTGGACAGGCTGCCGTTGTCGATGCAGCCGGCCGTCATCACCCGGATCGACGGTATTCCGCTGACCGGCAACGGCAAAGTGGATCTCGCCGCCCTGTACTCGGAGACGCTTCCCGGCGGCGATCCGGCGGCGGCGCGCACCTTGGCGCAGGAGGTGGTGCTCGGAATTTTTGCCGACCTGCTGGGCATCGAGAATCCTGGCGTCGACGACAATTTCTTCGTCCTCGGCGGGGACTCCCTCGTCGCGACGCGTGCTGCAACCCGCATCAGTGCGGCGCTCGGTACCCATGTCCCGGTGCGGACGGTCTTCGAGTCTCCCACCGCGCAGCAGCTTGCGTCGGCGATCGAGTTGTTGTCCGAGAACTACACTCCGCTTCCCGCGCTGGTCCACGATCCCGACGCGCGGTCGTACCCCGGTCTGGCCCCGGCCGAACGCCGAATCTGGCTGCAGAATCGATACGACCCGACATCGGCCGCGTACAACATCGCCGTCGAGGTACCGCTTCCGGCGGATCTGGGCCTCGATGTTCTGCGCGCCGCCATAGCCGATGTGCTGGAACGGCATACACCGCTCCGCACGGTGTACCCGTCGACCGCGATGTGGTGCGCAACAACGGACAGCACCCGCTCGCCGCCTCGATCCAGCAGGCCGAGGCGTAGCGGCGCCTCGAGGGTCAGATCGAAG
>NZ_NOZF01000093.1:0-28858 GCF_002258565.1 Rhodococcus sp. 05-2254-6 | reverse complement strand
CCGTGGTGCTCGGCGAGTCCTGTCGTAACTCGCCCACGACAAGGGCCACCCTTCGAATCGTCTACCGCCAAAGTTGACGAACCCGAAGGGTGGCCCTTGTCGTGGGCGAGTTACGACAGGACTCGCCGAGCACCTACATATGAGGTTGTACGGGGACCATCACGTGAGGGTGTACACCGATAATGGGCTACTCGACTGTTAAGTATGCGATTGCCTGTGTCGTCTGAAACTTTGTACAGGGGCCGACTGCACTCCGGATGAGCGCAGCGAAACGCAGACCCGTACAGTTGACGCACCGTTGCGGGAGTCGGTAGCGGATATGCCGTGTTTCTCACGCCTACAATTGTGACGTTCGTGACGCAGACTTTCCACTACTGGCCGTGGCGATTTTCGAACCGTCGTAGGACACATGGAACCTACGCGTTTGCCGGTCCGCGTCGCGAGAGTGCTTCGATGTCCGAATTGGAGTGCTGGACGGTAGGCCTGCTTGAGCGCGGACGTCAGCCGTCGCTCACCGACATCGTGAGCCGTATATGACTCTGAAGTCGTAGGCCCGGATTTCCCGAGGCGCGTCTGCAAAATCCTGACGTTGACACAGGTGTGGGACCGTAAGGCAACTAACCGCACGTGTCATCCAGTCAACTCTCACTCTGCGCGGTCGAATGCCAGTGCCATTTGGTAGACGGATACGCGGGGCCGACACGAATTTACTGCTGAGCTTCGCCTATGACCAATTCTGTCTAGGACCGCCTATGCATGGCATCACTCAGTCGTCCAATTCCTCACTATTCGCTCGTTCGTGATGCCAAACCGTGACTCCCCACTGTGCTCGCCCCGCGGGGATTGCGCGTTCGAGACGGGCGTATAAATCGGGACGAATTATGAGGTCGGTGCCGTTGATTGCTGGGGAGAGGGGCTCGTAGTTGCCGTCGTGGACTAAAAATCCGTGCCAGATGCGTCCGACTAGTGCTGGCCCTTTGCTGTCGACGAGGCAATGTCGAACTGCAGGGGCCTCTGGACTCAAGTCGAGTAGTGCGACCAGCTCTATTCGAGGTGCGAGGCAAAAAGGGTGGAGCCCGACGCCGCGGTCACGATTTGGTGCGCCGCGCTGACCTTCGTAAGTAACCATCGCGGTCAGAGGTCCTTGCAGATCTTCCAATAGCTCCGCAGCTGAGGTCGGGTCCAGGCCCGGAGCAAGTCGGTCGTATCTTGTAAGCCACGCGTTTGGTGGGGCGGTCCCGAGTGGCATTTCTCTGGCGGAGGCAGGCGACTCGACCAACTCCAGCCCGGTGGAGATGATCAATTGACGAGCTGTGCGCGTTGGATATTTGCTCGCCATTGTTCCTTGCCGCTCGAACATTCCGAGTTGAACCCAGTCTTTGTACGGTTTTTCGTCGACACGGACAGGTAGTGCGTCAGACCCGGTAAAGGAGCGCTCGCCTTCCAGATTGATCGCAGCTGTGGGCGGCCATTCGTGTTCGTTGTCGTGCCATGGAATGGGCGTCAGGGTGGGAGCTAGTAGATGATGGCGGGTTGCGGGCCGGGGAACGCGGGATGATTCTTGAAGGACCGCCCACCGGGCCGTGGACGCCAGCGGTAGTGCGAATGCGGCCTCGAACCTCCGGGCATCGGATGAGACGAATCCTTGACTAGCGCGTGCCGATCGAATTCCGGCTGCTGCTTGTTGGAGTGCCTCCTCTGCTTGCTCTTCGTCGTGCAAATATGCGTCGGGAATGCGTTGCGACGACGCTGAGCGAAGCTGTCGAACTTGCTGTCTGGTGCGCTGCTTGACGGTTTCGACTTGGTTGGCGAGATCTTGCGTCACGGCTTCACGCACGCCGGGTGGCTCGTTCACGTCAGTGAGTCGTTCGTCCAGGAACATGCGCACTAGCCCTTCCGCCTGCCTACGCGGACTCATCGACGTCATTGCGGTGCCTCTCCGAGGTCGTGGGCCAGTTCGCGAAATGCTGCGATCACTGAAGGTGACGGCGTAGTAGCTGGCGGATCCGGCACGGGCTGATCGTGTTTGTCGAGAAGCCTGCCCGCTAGTACGCGCACCGATAGTTGGTCGCTCACCGCGAGTTCCTTGAGTCTCGCCACGAGGTCGTCTGCGAGACCGCCGGCCGGTAGGTTCACGTGCACAGTTTCGAGTAGCCAGCAGATGCGCCCTGCGTCCAAGTCCTTTCCGAGGACGTAAGACATCGCGCGTTGAGCGACTCTCGGGCGGATGGTTAGGAGGAATCCGGCAGCGAGAAGGGCGAGCCGTATCTGTTCGCGCCCGGCCTGGGCGATGGTTGACAGCGCTAAGGACGCGAGCGCAACGTCAAGGTCGTCTGACGAGTCCGGGACTGTGGTCGGGTGATAGACGTGCGTTCCTGTCGCAGCTGTCCCGGGAAGGCGGTTGCTGATTACCTCGAATGCGGCATCCCAACAGTTCACAGCGGTGCCGCCGCCGCTTGTTGTGGGCTGGAGGGCGAACGCTGTGATGATGCCTTGGCTACTTCCGTACGAGTGGTACGACTCTGCAGCGATGCGGTCGGTGATAGCTGCAGCGAGGACTCGTTCAGCTGTGTCGGAGTCGAGTTCGTGGGCATGCTGCCAGAGCGTTCTGTGCTTCCTGCCTCCGAATTGCTGCCAGCCCCCGCCTCCCCGGATGCGTTGATACGCGGTCGCAAGGCAGTAGCTGGCGACCTTTGCAACTGCTGGGTCACCGTTAGCGCTTGAGGCCAGGCCGTGCCCGAGGTCGGCGAAGATGTCGTTTCGGGCGAACAACGAAATCTCGCGGGCTACATCATCAATAAGTGTCATTCCGGCGTCGGGACCGTTCCTGAGTGTCGCCTCGAGAATTCGATAGCCAATCGAGTTGGTTGCGGCGTCGTCGTCCCATATCGCGGGCCCGTCTTGGTAGCGGCTGTTTCCGACTGCGTGGGCAATCATTATCAGGCCCGCTCGCCCTTCGGGCACCTCTGGGCGTTCGAGTGACGTCAGGCGCTCAAGGAGCGGTCTTGGTTGGGACGTCGAGTCCGACCAAGGCATCGTATTGCGGTTTGGTTCGTCGGGTCGCACTGATCGAGGGGTGAAACTCGAACCGCCCAAAGCTACGACGGCGTCGATAAGAGCCTCGTCCACAGTCTCTTTGGACTGATCGCGCGTGTACTGCATCGGCTGGTTGTCGTACGAAGCGGCGACGTTGTTGGCAAGGACGGCGAGCATTGTGTCGACGGGTTGACCAGCTCCGCAGTCGTTTTCGAGTCGGTTCAGGATTTCCAGGTCGACCTTTGATGATCGCCAGTCAGCGCCTACTGTAAGTCTGACTGCGGCAAGCACTGCGGGGTCGGCGGCTGAGCTCTGATGTTGCAGCAGGTGTGTCTGTGCGGCGTGTGCGCGTGCGTCGTCGAATCCGACCGTGTCGAGATACAGGTCCGCGGCGTCTCTGGCGGCCGCGATCGGGTCGACAACCGCAGCAATCTTCCACCATTCGGTGACGTAGTGCGACGTGTCGCGACCGTCTGTGTGCTGCCGCACGAGGTAGACCAGGTCGACAAGCTTGGCTAAGCGTATTCGCGCCTTCGCGGTGTCTTCGATATCTTGCACGCTTGCGACGATCTCTGACAGCGTGGGGTCCTTGTGCCCCCCGTAGCTTGCCAACAAGACAGCGGCGCGGTCCCAGCATTGACGTGCCTCGGCGATCTCTCCGGCCTCCACGCAGATGCGGGCGATCTCGAGTTCGAATGCAGCTTGCTCGCTATATCCAGTCTCGTGGTCGATGCGTCGTTCACGTATGACCGCGAGCAGGGCGTGTACGGCGTCGATGCCCAGTTCGTCGGAAACGCGCGTAAGGAGGGCGAGGAGGTCGTTCATGATTAGCGGCCCGTTCTCGCCCCCACCCAAGTTGAGGGTGGTTGTGGTGCCGTCGCCTATCGCGATGAGGCGGTCGACGACTGCATCGAGGTCGGCCTGTTGCACTACGGCGAGCGAATTCTCGATGACCTGGTGAATGAGCGGATGAATAGAATACAGGTCACACGCTCGGGGGTCGCCAGTGTAGGGCGTGGCTTCGGCAGCCAGGTCCACTAGCGCGACGGCCACAGCCGAGGACGCGTCATCGCTGGTCAAAACACCGCTGCGAACGTCGTCTGCGAGTCCGATGGTCGCTACCGTGTAGCGGAGCTACGCGCGGTAGAAACCAACTCCGGATAGTTTGCCGCTAACCATACGTACGAGGGCTGGGTCGATGGCTCGTGCGAGAGTGAGAAAAGTGTGCCATCGATGGACTGCGGCCAAGTCGGCAGTCCGGTTTTCGAGAAGAGCGTCGGTGGCAGCGCTCAGTTCCACCGCCAGATCCGAGACTTCAAGGCCTGCAACGATATCTTGGGCATCGATCCCATGGAAGAGGTATCCGTTCGCATCGAGCGTGGGGTCGAGTTCCCAGGCTCGCCGAGCTAGGTTTCGGGGATCTGGGAGTCCGATTGTGCCGCCCTCTGATAGGTCTGCGAGTGCGAGGTAGGAAATTGCTGAGTTGGTCGGATCGGTCATGGCTGCCGCGATTTGTGGCATGTACTCCGCGGGGAGAACGGCTGTAAACGTGGAAACTAGGTCGGTGAGAGACGCGTCGTGCTCATGCTCCAGATGCTTGGCGACCTGCGGAATGAGCGAAGAGTCGACATCTTGTCGCTGAGTTCGTAGTCGGAGCGCTCCTCGCTGGAGGGCTAGTTGAAGGGCACCGTTTTGGTCCGAGGAGTAGCTCGTCCGATCGGCCTTCTTTTCTGTCTCCCAACTCTCGATGTACTCCTTCCATGGCGTTGCGGCACCGGCTCTGTCGGCCGATTCGCAGATGAGCAGGCCCCACCGTGATGGGAATGTGGGACGGCCGTTGTAGACGAGGCGTTCAGCGACGACATCGGCACCGAGGATGCCCACAATGATATCGGCGTAGTCGATGAGGGTATCTGTGAGAGCGTCGTTTTCGTATGTGTCGATCGCCTTTCGGACTTCGATGCAGGTAGTGAGTGTCGGCCAGTCGAGGCGAGCTTCGGCCTCACGTGAGACGACGCAGAGGGCGCTTTGAAGGGCTCCTGGGGAGTGAAAGTACCTGATGCCGTCTGCAACGAAGCTCGGTCCGAGGAGTTCCTTCAGTTTGTCGTACTCGTCCAGGCTGGCGAGGAGGCCGGGGAGGTGGCGGAAGGCCCGGGAGTCGACGAGAAAGCCCCGGCGCTCGAGCCAGCTGACCATGCTTCGGCGGATCGAGTCGGCGGTCTCGTTGTCGATACTGCGGCGCAGATGGCGAGAGAAGCTCTCATGATGAAGGCGAAGTCCGCCTAGGCCTGGCTGGGTGTTGAGAATTGGGGCAAGTGTCTTCAGGGCGGGTAGAACGTATGACTTGGTAGGTGACCCTAGAACCTCCGCCAATTCGGCGGGGGTAAGCGAGAAGTCACACAGGGCTAGCGTTTCGATCGCGAATTGTTGATCGGGAGTCATTGCACTACACAGGTAGTCGTAATACGCCTCCACCGTCGTGGCTGTATTCGGGACCTGCTCGAGGCGGTAGATGAGTTCGTTGACCGTGAGCGGTGCAGTGTTCTGGTCGAGAGGTGATGCGCCGAGAGCTAGTCGGCAGAGGTAGGTCGCGTACAGAGCGTTCCCGCTGGATCGTTCGTGGATCAACGTGACGATTGTGTCCTGGTCGGACTCCGCGACGGATCCCCCTGTGAGGGGCCGTTCGAGGAGTCCGTGCTTTGCGGCGAGTGCCTCAATCTCGTTGTGAGACATTGGCGGAACTGGGAACGAGTCGCATGTGGAGGCAATGGGGTCCAGATGGGTGCCGGGCTGACTGGCTATCAGTAGACAGACTCCGGCGGGTAGCGCGAGTGTCGCGAGTGTTTCAACCAGGACGCGGGACGGATCCTTGTGCTGGTTGGTGCTGCGGCCGGCAACTCGGTCTACATGGTCGAGGCCATCGACTACGAGAAGCACTGACTTGCCCGGTTCGGCATCGCGGCAGTTCAGGAGCGCCGCTCCGAGTGCATCTATGCTCGCCTCAAATTTTGGTCGCAGGGTCTTGGTCACGCCGGGGACGGCTTTTTCCAGCTGGGCAAGGAGGCTTCCGACGACGACTTCGTTGAGAACTCGTTCGTGTAGATGGTTGTCACCTTGGCCGAGCCAGCAGTGATGGCGGGCGACGATCCAATCATCATGCTGATAGCTATCGGTGAGTTCTTCACAGAGCCATGACTTTCCGACTCCTGGCTCACCGGTGATGACCAGGTGTCCGCCCCCTGGGGCCGTGAGGTCGACGTGTCTGCGGACGGCTGCAATAGCACCGACACGAGCAACGGCAACACTGGTCTCGATCGGGTGTCCTGCATTGACCGCGCCGAAGTCGACGCGTAACCCGAGTCGAGGTTCAATCAGGTCCCGTCGAAGTAGTCCGGTCTCGACTACTCGTGCGGATGTGGCTGCCTGCACTAGTTCGTGCGCGACGAACTCCGGAGTGACATCGGTGTTGGGCGTGCGTCCCGCTCCGAGTTCTTCCCTGACACGGCGGAGGAGAGCACGTTCTGCGGGGCCCGGATCGCTAAAACTGATGGTGGACTCCGGCGCGCCCGTGTCGACGACGAGATGACTACAAGCGTGTCGAAGGTCTTCGTCGCTAAGACCCTCCACCAGCTTCGACCAAGGTCTGTTGGTGCGGAGCGCGGTGGGGTCGAAGCGATACTTGGAGGTAGTGATACCCGGGAGCGGATCGGAAGGTCGGTCAGCGGGGTCGATGGGTGACAAGACGACAGCGAGGTCCTTGTCAGGTTCCTGATCGCGGACGACGATTCGGTAAGTGGTTGCAGGCGAGGACGCGAGGTCTACAAGAAGGGAGTCAAAGACCTTGTCCAGTTTCAGGCCTCTTCTGTCCTGGGAAAACGTCTCCTTTGATAGTTGGCGGTCTGTAGTTGTGTGCTTGATTTGCAAGCGGAGCCGGCTGCGATCCGCGTATCTGATGTTGACATCGTCAAACCGATCGGTGGTGAACCCCTTGGTGTCGATCGTGATGGTCTCCGCGACGTCAAGGAGTAGGTCGACCAGTGCGACCGCCGACAATAGGTCCTGGTAGAAGTAACCGTGGTGGGTGGGGCCGAGACTCATCGCGTTGTAGCCGCCCCTCTGATCGCGCTTGCTGGTTCGCTCATCCAGAAAGTCGTGGTGACCATGATGATGGCACGGGCCACCGACAGCATGTTTCGACTTGGCCAGTGGTTTGCGAAGAAGGCTTGGCCAATCTCCGGGTCGGCGACGTATCCAAGCAGGTACTCATCCCGAATGGGCAAGGAAGGGATGAATAGGCAGACGCACCGTGTCTGACCGGATGCCTTATCGGGCGTTGGTGGCTGCAAACCTACATGCGGGTGAGCGCGACTGCGAGTACCGGGACTTTTTGGATTGCCATCGCAGGATATGTCCCTGTCGTTGCTTATAATCTGGAATGGTACACGTTGATGCGCCTGCTGAAGGCGTTGATCGAGGGTTCCACGATCGGGGTCCGCACGATGGGGCGCTCGGCCCGTGCTTGGTTGGATTCTAGCTTTCCAGTTGGCCAAGTAAACTTCGCTCCAAGAAACCTTCTGCAGACGGCATGTACTCGTCGATCAGACTGTCCAAAGCTGTTTCGTAAATGTACGATTTGGCAAACTTCACTAGATGTTTTTCCTGGATCTGCGTAACCCACCTCAATCGGTCTTCGACGTAAACTGACATCTTGTCCAATCTTCGAATTGACGCAGCATGGTACTGCAATCGAAGGATTTCGGTGGCCTCATCGAGCAATCTTTTTGAGTCGGCCATCGAGGATGGAACCAGCGCCCGGTGAGGTTTTACCCAGGCGCTCGTAATCAAAGCTGATACCAAGGTATGGACGACTGCTGAAAGTGGCTGGTGTTCGAGCAGGTCGCTACGTGCTGCGTTGCGTAGGGGGGCCAGCGTGGTTCGTGCCAGTGGGGCTGCACGAACGAAATCG
Organism: Rhodococcus sp. 05-2254-6; assembly: GCF_002258565.1. Taxonomy (NCBI): domain Bacteria; kingdom Bacillati; phylum Actinomycetota; class Actinomycetes; order Mycobacteriales; family Nocardiaceae; genus Rhodococcus; species Rhodococcus sp. 05-2254-6. Next base: position 20,856 of record NZ_NOZF01000093.1, on the reverse strand, counting down.
TTCTGAACGTACAACTCATGTGCATATCTCGCGGCAACCATGGCGGCGCGGGGACCCGGAATAAGTGACGTCAATTGTAAAAGTTCATCGTCCGAGTATGCATCGAATGCAGTAGCGAGGTGGCCAGTAAGTCCGGCCGGGACCAAGTGCATCAACTCTATGATCGCACGCATGGCAAATGGTTTGAATTTGTGGCCGTTCGCAGACAATGTTGCGGTCGCTCGCCCGAAAAATGCCATAGCGTCCCGGTTGTTTTTCGCGCGAACCGCTAGAAGGCCAAGTCCGAAATCGCATATTGAGATGGAAAGCGGGCTTGAGTAGGCGTGCTTTTGAGAAGAGCTCAGAAGCTCGACTGCTTGTTTAGCCCCGGCAGGCGAAAATTGCAAAACCTTTTCATTCATCATCAAACAATAGTGAGAATAAACTAATTGTGTCGTTGCTTCGGAGCCTTGCGCTTTGTTAAGGTTGATGGCTTTCCCGAGTGTTGCTACCGCTGCATCGAGATTGCCCTGTTCGGATTGATCTTGAGCCATCGTCAAGCAGGCGTAAAGCCAATCATCCCATTTTTGGCTGTTCCCATAGTTCACGTATTTCCCCCGACCATGTAGTGCTGCGCGTGACGCATGAGTTTACACAGGCCAGGCGATGCGGCACGTATTCTGGACTGCTCTATTTGCCGAGGCTCAGGTTGAGTAGGTTGCAAGTTGATTCGTGGGGTTGAGTGGATCAGGCGTGTGCGGACTGGTTGATGGAGTCAAACCCGTCTGCGCCGACCGCCTCGGCGTCTCTTTCACAGAATCTCGCGCACGGAACGAGCGATCAAACCGAACCACGACTTCGCCGCGCACTACCGCTACTGGTCGACGGGACAACTCGCTGAAACCGCTTGACACCAATAGGAGCATCCGAAGCCGGGGCAGTCCCGGTTTGCCTGCTCGTCAACTCCGACCGTATGTGCGTGACGCGGCTCGACTGTATGTCCTCCTACCAATCTCGACCAGCGATCTTCAGCGTTGTCGTTGCGCTGCTTTCAGGGGTTGCGGAGCTCCGGACGAACCGATGTCTACACTTGAATTGTGGAGATTTCGTGGGTCATGAGCGGTGAAGTGGACGGCGCAAGCCGCTCCGAATCGGGCTGCGTCCAGGCGGATTTACTACGGTCTTCAAGGACTTTCGGCCCGGATCTCGGTGTCACGAGCGTGTCACATGTCGGTACCTACGACGGTGGATTCGGATGGTCCCGCTTGGACGATTGACACAGGTCAGAGCCTCTGTGGTGGTTCCATGCGGACGTATCTGGTTGTCTCGCAACATACTTGTAAGCGAGCGGTCAACGGTTCAATCCCGTTAGGAGGCTCTTTCGCTCCGATCCCGCTGCTGGGGTCGGAGTTTTGAGTCTGTGTGGAGGGTTTGCGAACACATACGCCCCTCGTGGGAATTCACGGCACCTGCAGGCGGTGCGGATTCCGACGAGGTGCGTGGATGGTCGGCTACGCCTGCCGTTACGGTCAGGACGTACGCGTGGCTGCCAGTCGCCGCTGAGCGATGGCGACCACAGCGACGACCGCGACTCCGACGGCGAACAATCCCAATGCAGCGGGCCATTCGTCGCCGACGGCCAGCAGTTCTCTGTTCTCGCCCTGCCACGGCCACAGTGCACGCAACGACCCCAACAGCAGGCCGGCAGCGGCGACCATCGCCAGATCGTGGTAGTTCGCCAGCAACCACTCGAGCACCCGAACGAAGCTGACCAACCCCACCAGAGCGCCCAGGGCGAACACAGCCAGGTATGTCAGGTTCCGCTCGTCGACGGCCGTGAGCGTCGGCGCATACAGGCCGATGACAAGCAGAAAGAACGACCCCGAAACGCCTGGCAGCACGAGCGCACATATTGCGATGGTCGCGGCGAAGAACACCAGAATCAACGACGGATTCGACGACTCGACCCCGGGTAACGACGTGAGAACGACAACCCCGACAGCAAGAACGACGAACAGAGCCACGGCAGACAGTCGGGAGCGGATGGTGGGGAAAGCGCCAGGAGTGATCTCCATGAACGGGATCGCCACCGACATCGCGATCATGCCCATGAACAGCGCCTTGGAGTAGACGGGCTGATCCGTGACGAAAGCGGCCATGATCCCCGCCACCGAGAACACCATCAACAGCATGCCGACGCCGACCGTGACGAGCAGCCACCAATCGACCTGACGGACTTCGGCGCGCACGTCGGACCGTGTCACCACGGCCTTGGGGATGTCCGTCAGATGCTTCGCCGACGCGATGGCCCTGGTGTAGATGCCGGTGACCAGGGCGACCGTGCCGCCCGAGACCCCGGGAACCGTTTCCGCCAGACCGATCAGACCCCCGCGCACGACGTTGGCCGCCAATTCCGTCGCCGGCGGCCGCCCTCTGACAACTTCATCGAGTCCGGGTCGATCCTGCTCCTTGTCACCATGGCCGGAGGGCGTCTGCCGGTTCGTCGTCATGTCCGAATCGTCCCAAACGCTTCGACGCCACGTGACACCGGCTCGACAAGCGCGGGTACGACCCATCGCAAGCGAGCGGTCAACGGATCGATCCGGTGAGGAGGCTCCGCGCTCCGATCCTGTTGTTGCGCTCGCGGCACCCTTCGCAGCAGATCAGCTCCTCCGTTTCGGATACCCGACGCCGATCGGAGTCGGGTATCCGAAACGGAGGAGCTGATTCGAGGCGGCCGAGCCCGCAGCGGCTGATTCGGTCCCGCGAGGAGGCTCTACAGAGCCGTCATGTCCATGCCATTCGTGATCGGTTGTCCCAGTAACCTTCCGGGTCTTCCGCAAGTTTCAGATCGCTCGCCGTGATCAGTTCGCGGTCGATCGACAGCGCGGCGATGTTCTGCTCGAGTTGCGTCACAGTCGCCGCACCGGAGAGCACGACATCGGCCCACGGTTGCGCGAGTGCAATCGCCAGTGCGACTGCGTCACGACCGACCCCGGCGGAATCCGCGACCCTGGCGAGTGGGGAATTTTCTGCCACCAGTCGGCCGTTGGCCATCGCCTCTTTGACGACGACGAACCAGCCGGCCTCGTGCGCACGTTCCAGGGCGGGGCCGACGGACGGCTCGAGCGGGTTCCACGTCGACTGCACCGAGCTGAACACTCCGATGTCCAGCGCTGCCTGCACCACGTCGGCTTGATGCGGCCCGCTGGTGCTGATGCCGATTCGGGTGCCGCTGTCGGCAATGGCGCGCAGATCATCGAGCAGTGCGGTGTCGCTCAGAGCTGGACTGTCCGGGGTGACGCTGTGAATCAGGTAGTGGTCCGGCGCGCCGCCGAGATCGCGCAGGGTCTGGGGCCACTGTTCGGCCAAGCGTGCAACCGAGTGCTCTTTGACCTCGTGTTCTGCGGCGCCCCGCTGGAAATCGGCGACGTAGGCGTAGCCCCATTTCGAGCCGATCGTAAGGTGCTCGCGCCGATTCGGATGCCGAGACAGCCAGCTGCCGAGGAAACGCTCGGCCAAGCCGTAGGACCGAGCGGCGTCGAAGTGTCGAACTCCGCTCTCCCACGCGGCGTCGAGTACCGAGTGGCACAGTTGTTCCAGGGCTGCCGGATCGAATCGGCCGTCCACAGCTTTCGAGTGCCCGATCGTCAGGTACTCGGGACGTCCGAGTGCGGCAAGGCCGAGGCCGAGTTGCGTCATGTCGTCAGTACTTTCGTTGTGTCCGTGCCGGAAACAGCCACCATATCCGTGATCGGACAGGGCCCACGTGGTCGATGCCAGATGTTGCGAGACGGCTGTATGCCGCTGAGACTGGAAGTCCAGGCCCAATCGGGTGTGCGCTTGTAGAACGACTACGAAGGAGAGAGCCGTTGACCGACTTTGCAGGTAAACCGTTGATCGGTGAGATTCGACTGGCACGTGTGCGTGCCGGATTGAGTTGGGCCGCTTTGGCAGAAGCCATCGACATGCCGGTGGCCTGGACGGTGTCGGCACTCTACGGACAGCATCCTCTGAGCGTCGCTCATGCCGATGTGCTCGCCGAGAAGCTCGGGATGCCCGAGGGCTCGTTGTTCGAGCTGACCCTCGCTCCTTATCGCGGATCACTCGACATCTCCTCGGACCCCACGGTCTACCGATTCCACGAGGCGTTGGAGGTGTACGGACCCGCGCTCAAAGAACTGATCGCCGAGGAATTCGGCGACGGCATCATGAGTGCCATCAACTTCACGATGAACATCGAGCGACGCCCACACGAGGACGGAGATCGCGTCGTGGTGACGTTCGACGGGAAGTTCCTCGACTATCGATGGACCGAATAGGCCGAAAATCTACAGCCAGGTGGCCGATTCGGAAGACGGGCCGGCCAATGCGCGTCGCATCCAGCCGTACACCCGCTCGTCGTTGAGCAACGTGAAGTGGTGCGCGCTGTTGATCGCCAGACCATCGTCCGGGCGAAGTCCTATGTCGCGCAGTTTGTTCCGGCCGCCGGCGCTGTCGGTACGGACGAGGCCGTCGCCGACGAAGATCCCTACCGGGTGTCGAGGGTTTCCGGTGACGACCGCGGAGGCGTGATGATGCCGAACCCCCTCCGGAACCGAGATGTCCGCGGCTGCTCCGACGTCGAATCCGTCGGCATAGCTGGGATGTCCCTCTGCCTCGGTGATCGATCCGTGGACCAGGTCGCGGATTCCGGCGCTGCGACGCGCCAGGAGGTTCGCGAACGGCCGGGTCTCGGGCGCGAGGGCCAGAGCCGCGACGGCGAGATGTACGCCGTGTGCGAGTGGCGCACCCAGATGTGGTGTCCCCAGGGTGAATACGTCCGTCAACAGGTCCACCCACCGGCGGCCGGTCTCGGCAGCGTGATGAGCTGCGCTGCGCGAGACCAGGCCTCCCATGGAATGGCCGACCAACGTGATCCGGTGCACCCTGACAGGCCATGCCGTCACGAGCTTTTCCAGTAGGTGCGACAGCTCGGCACCGTTCGCGGCGATGCGACGTCCGGTGTTGTAACGCAAGAAGATCGAGGTGGTGTCGGCTTCGGAATCCAGCCGCTCCCCGTACGTGGGCCGTCCACCGAGCCGCCACGCGGACTCGGTCTCGACGAGCCCGTGCAGGAACAGCACCAGGTGCGCTCCCGCGTCGGGGAACGCCGCAGCCAGAGCGCGGTACTTCGGGAGCACCGGGCGTCCGTCGACGCGTATCGACATCGGATGGGCGAGGACCCGGGCGGTCCGCTCCATGTCGTCGCCGATCAGGCCGTGCAGCACCGCGATGGTCTGGGCACCGAGGACAGTGTGCGACGGCGACGGGCGATGGTCGTCCTCTGCCGCTTCGTCGCCGTCGGTCACGGCACCGCCGGTCAAGGCGCCGACAGCCTTGGCTGCGCCGCTGCACGCGGCCACGATGCTCGAGTAGGTGCCCGCGGCGATCGCGTCGTGCATCAGCTGTGTCGGTAGAACCGCGGGACCGACGCCGAGCCGCACGGCAGCGAAGGTTCGTCGCGCGATTGCCGAGTGAACTGCGCGAACACCACCCGCGGCCGACGCCAGTTCTCGAAGGGCGAGCTCGCCGAGTTCGCCCAGCTCCTGTGTGCGCTGAGTTTTCGTCCCCACCGTTTCCAGTGTACGTATGTCCACTGAAATGGGTCGTCAGTTCTCGAGGACACCACCCGGCCGCTGTGTAACTATTGTCCGATATTTCCCCTCGAACAGGAGAGTCGATGACGGTTGGACGACTTCCGCTGAAAGTGGCAACGATCGCGGCATTGACGGCTGCAGGGCTGTTCGTCGTGCCGGAGGTAGCGTCGGCCGCTCCTGCCTTCGATCCGAACAACGACGGTGCGGTCACGGTCGGTGAAGTGCTCGATGCACCGCTGTTCCCAGCGTCCCTGGCTCCGGGGTTCGACAGCAACGGTGACGGTGCACTCAGTATCGGCGAAGCGTTCGAGGGCAGAATCCCCACCAACCCCAAGCGGTGTCTGATGGTGGAAGATGGGTTCATCTGCCCGTGACCGGTTCAGTCTCGGCGACCGACCACCGGGTTCAGTTCCGAGGCCGCGAGGCCGCCGGGCTCCACGCCGGGTAAGAATTCGCGCCAGGTGCCGCTGATCAGCGTGGGCGACTCCACAACCCGAGCCCCATCGGCGAAGTAGGTGGTGGCCAAAGCTCGGCGTGGCTGTGTCGTTCGGTTCGGCCCGGCGGTGTGGAAGCACAGCGCGGAGTGGAACGACACGTCGCCGACTGCGAACGGCTCGGACTCCACCGCAACGCCGCGGTCGACGAAGCGATGAGCGACGGCCTCGTCGTACGACGTGCCGACCTTGTCGAACTCCAGGTCCGCAACCTCGTTCAGTACCTCTCGGCCGCGAGCGAACGACAGCGGACCCATGCGGCCGGGGATGGCCGACATCGGCATCCACGCGGTGACCGCCTGGACGGTCTGCAGTGGGAAATGCTCCGCGTCGTGATGCCAGGGCGTGCGTCCACAGCCGGGCTCCTTGGACAGCGCGTTGTCGTGGTAGAGCCGCACGGCCGGCTCGCCCAACAGCGCCGTGGCCAGCCCTCCGATCCGGGGCGACAGCGCCACCGCGCGCATCAGGTCGTCGTGCAACCACATCTGCTCGAGCGCGGTGAATCGGCCGGACACGTTCTCGCCGTGCTCGGCGCGTAGTAGCTCCTCGAGGCGTTCGGCGAGGCGTCGGACAACGGCAGGCGACAGCACCGCGGGTAGCCGGACGAAGGCATCGCGAGTGAAGGCTTCGACCGCTGCAGGGGCGAGGTCGTACGGCTCGGCAAGCTCACGCTCGACTTGCTCGTCCGTGGCCGCGTCGACGTCGGGTAGGCCGGGCCCGTCGACCAATTCGGCGGGTGCGGTGTCGTTGGCGGCCAGCGTGACGTACCAGTCCCACCAGTCCTGATCGTTGCCGGCCCAGTCCTGATCGATGCCGCCGTCGCGGTTCTGCTCGGGGAGCCGTTCGTTGGTCGACGGGTTCACAGCCACAGCAGCGCCGCCTCGTGGGAGAAGGTGTAGGAACCGGACTTGTCGCGGCAGGAGGCGAGGTAGTCGCCCAGCACCGGTGCGGCCTCCATCTCGTCGAGCGACACGGAGTCGTCGAAGGCGCAGCGCTGCAGAAAGCCTTCGGCGACAGCGCGATCCGATGTTCCGGTGGTGTACGTGACGCGCTGGTCGCGCACGTCCGCGCCCGCTCGAATCAGTGCGTCGCGCACCTGCTCGGCCGTCGTGTACGGCGTTGCTTCGCGCACGCCGGCGCGGAAGGCGTCGTAGAACGCAAGGTAGTGGGAGGACGCCGTGGCCTGCGCGACCAGGCCGAGGCCGCCGGGGGCCAGTGCAGCGACGAACCGTTCGGCCGCGCTGTCCAACTCGGCCGGCGGGAGGGCGTACAGCGCGTGGGTGGCCCACACGATGTCGTACCCGCTCCGATCGGCGGGTAGGTCCTGCAGGGTCATCACCAAGTCGTCCCGAGGCACGAACGGAGCACCGAGCGCACCACGCGCCTCGGCCACCGAGAACGCAGACGGGTCGAGCAGGTCGTAGGCCAGCTCGGGCACCGCCGACAGATCGGTGTAGCGGCGCAGTGCAGTGGGGAACTTGCCACTGCCGCAGGCCACGTCGAGCAGCGACCAGCCCTCGTGCGCGTGCTCGGCGAGCAGGGCGGGCCAATCGGCTGCCAATGCGAGCTGGTGATAGTCCTCGGTGGCCAGGGCGTAGAACGCTTCCATGCCCCTGCGTCCGGCCTCGCTCCAGTGCTCGAGACTGCGATCGGCTGTGTCTCCGCTGCTCACGCGATTCCTCCTAGGAAGCCGACCTCGATGCACCGGATGGGGCGTCGTGGTTGACTCGGTCCAATGTCCAACATAGCTCCGACTTCGTCGACCGACACCGCGGCCGTGCTCCTCGACGGGTTGCGGGCGGCGCGGCGTGGCGCGGCGGCCCTCGCCGGTCTCGACCCCGGCTCCTACGCTCGCGGGCATGCCGCCTTCGAGTTCCTCTCCGACCAGCGCGGCCTCATCGCCGAGCACCTGTCCGGGCGGCTGGCCAGGGTGGGGGATGGACCGATCTCGGTGCTGTCGGTGGGCTGCGGTGACGGTTCGCTGGACGTCCGCCTCGCCGCGGGGCTGATGCAGCAGGTGCCCGGCCGACCGGTGCGATACGTCGGCATCGACCCCTGGCCCGGGAGCGCGACGTTGTTCGCCGCCAAGATGGCCGCCCTGACGGCCGACGAGCTCGACGCCGACGCGTACGTCGCGTCGTTCGACGACGTCCCGGTGGACGAGACTTTCGACGTCGTGATGTTCGTGCACTCGATGTACTACGTCGCCGACGTGGGGGCAACCCTGCGCGGCGCGCTCGACCTGCTGCGGCCCGGCGGCGAACTGTGGGTGGCCGTTGCACCGTCGGCCGCGCTCAACGCTCTGGTCGGTGTGCTCGCCCCTCCGCTCGAGGGCCACCGGCAGTGGTTCAGTGCCGACGTCGACAAAGCGTTCGTGGACAACGGGATTGCTCTCGACGACTCGGTCACGCTGGACGCGATGGTCGACCTCTCCACCGCGATCGACGAGGTGCTGGACTTCGCGGTGCAGGCCCGGCTGACCCCGGAGCTGCGCGGGCCCGTGCGGGCCTACCTCGACGCGGTCTCGGTGCCGGGTGCCGATGGCAGGCCTCGGGTGCCGCACCCGGTCGACGTGTTCGCCGCGACCCGTCGTTGAGAGATCGTCGCCGCGGATCAGCTCCCCGGACCCGGATATCCGACGCCGATCGGAGGCACATATCCGGAACTGGGGAGCCGATGCTCGGGGTGTCGACGACAGGCAGCGTCACTCGCCGGGGAAGCCTCCGGCCCGTCCGAGTAGGGCCGGCACCTCTTTGCCCAGTGCACTCCCGAGCCACGCCGCGGCATCGACCAGAACCTGTTGGTGCACACAGGTTTCGACTCCGGATCGATCGAGTGCATAGATCAGGTCCTCGGACGCTATGTTGCCCGTTGCCGCGGGGGCGAACGGGCAACCCCCGAAGCCGCCGATACTGGCATCCAGCGCTCGCGCACCCGTCTCGAGAGCAGTCAACGCATTGGCGTAGCCCGTGTTCCGCGTGTTGTGGAAGTGCCAGCGCTGTGGGATTCCCGGTGCTCGTTCACTCGCAATATCGGCCAAGACGCGGACCTGTGCCGGCACGCCGACGCCGATGGTGTCCGCCAAGGCGATTTCCGACGGTCGGTCGTCGGAGAACTGCGCGAGAATCTCGCCCACGTAACGAGGATCGACTTCTCCGCTGAACGGACAACCGAACGCCGCCGCGATGGTGACGGTGGTGGCCAAGCCCGCGGATCCGGCGTCTCGAATGACATCGCGCGCAGTCGACACTGCTTCTGCGACAGAGCAATTCTGATTTCGCCGGCTGAACTCCTCGGATGCGACGACCACCACGTTGACCTCGTCCACGCGTGCGTCGATCGCTCTGTCGAGTCCGCGGCGATTCAACACGAGGCCGATGTAGGAGACGTCGTCGCGTCGTTCGATCCCGGCCATCACCTCCTCGGCCCCGGCCATCTGTGGCACCCGGCGAGGGTTCACGAAGCTGACCGCTTCGATTCGCCTCGCTCCCGCTGCAACGCTTCGGGCGATCAACTCGATCTTCTGATCCACCGACAATGCAGTCTTCTCGTTCTGCAATCCATCACGCGGGCCCACCTCGACAAGTTGCACAGACGTCATCCCACGATCCTTCTCCCCGCTCTCGTTGTATGCAACACCTGTGTTTCTTTCGGAGAAAATTTGCGATTCTCGTGGACAGGAGGTGGGGATGGTCCTAAGTTGTGAACAACCAGCCCATCTTCGATCGGAGGCCTTCAGTGGCCAGAGCCGTGGATCGTGTGTATTCCCACCTCCGGGAGGGGATCATTGCGGGCACGTACGCGCCCGGTGCCAGGCTGGGTGAGGTCGATATCGCCGAGCTGACCGAGACCAGTCGGACGCCCGTTCGTGAGGCCCTGCGGCAGCTGGAGATGGAAGGGCTCGTCGAGGTGGTTCCGCATCGCGGAGCCCGTGTGTACACCTGGACTGCAGACGATCTCGAGGAGATCTACGACCTGCGTATGACGCTGGAGGCCATGGCTGCCGCTCGCGCTGCTCGTCGTATCGAGGAGAAAGACCTCGACCGGCTGAGCGAACTCTGCGATCTCATGGAATCGTCGGCGGCCGGAGACGCCGGCCAGAGGCTCGACCTGATGGCGCAGTTGAACGACGAGTTCCATGCCATCGTGCGTACCGCCGCCGCCAGCACGCGCCTGCTGACGATGTTGAGCGCGGTCATCCAACTCCCCCTCGTGATGCGCACCTTTCACCGCTACTCGCCTGCCGATCTCTCCCGCAGCCACGCACACCATCGAGATCTGGTGGCCGCGTTGAGAAGCGGAGACGAGATCTGGGCCGACTCGGTCATGCGGGCGCACGTCCGCGCAGCGAAACACGTTCTACTGCAATCTCTCACGCCCGACGAAGCCAAGGAGTCCGAATGAGCGAGGCCGCAACAGGGCCGTTGTCAGACCTACGAGTAGTCGAGATGGGTCAGTTGTTGGCAGGACCGTTCTGCGGACAACTCCTCGCAGATTTCGGAGCCGAGGTGATCAAGCTGGAGCCGCCGGGCAAGGGTGACCCGATGCGGCAATGGGGTCGGGAAAAACCCCACGGCAAGTCGCTGTGGTGGCCGGTGGTGGCGCGGAACAAGAAGTCGGTGACATGCAACCTCCGCACCGAAGAAGGACAAGCGTTGGCGCGCAACATCATCGGTAAGTCGGACATCGTCGTCGAGAACTTTCGCCCCGGCACTCTCGAGCGATGGGGGCTAGGGTACGAGGATCTGCGCACACTGGACCCACGCCTGATCATGGCCAGAGTCACCGGCTACGGCCAGGACGGGCCCTACTCTCCCCGCGCCGGGTTCGGCTCGATCGGTGAGGCGATGGGCGGAATCAGATACGTGACGGGTAATCCGGATCTGCCACCCTCTCGGGCCGGAATCTCGCTCGGCGACTCCCTGGCCGCGGTGTTCGCGACGATCGGCGTCCTCACGGCCGTGCACCACAGGGAGCGAACGGGGCGTGGGCAACTGGTGGATTCGGCGATCTACGAGGCCGTGCTCGCGATGATGGAATCATTGCTCCCGGAATACGAGATCGGCGGCTACCAGCGCGAACGCACCGGATCGGTGCTGCCGAACATCGCGCCGAGCAACGTCTACCCCACGAGGGGTGGCGAGATGATTCTGGTTGCCGCGAACCAGGATTCGGTGTACGCCCGTTTGGTCACCGCAATGGGGCGGGCCGATCTCGTATCCGATCCCCGGTACGTCGACCACGCGTCACGCGGGGTGAACATGGACGAACTGGACGACGTCATCTCGGCATGGACCGCAGATCTGGGAACCGACGAGGTTCTCGACATCCTCCACGAGGCCGGTGTTCCCGCCGGCCGCATCTACACCGCTCGCGATATGTTCGACGATCCGCATTTCGCGGCCCGCGACGCCATCGTGCGCCTGGCCCATCCCGATTTCGGCGAAATCCCGATGGCGGGCGTCGTGCCAAAGCTCAGCGACAGCCCCGGAGCCGTCCGGCATGCAGGACCTGAACTGGGAGAACACAACTCGGACATCTATGGATCGCTCCTCGGTCTCACCGAGGCCGAACGGGCTGCGCTCGTCGACCGCGGCATCATCTGAGCTCGACCGCATCGTCCTCACTCACCGCACCGCACACCACCGGAGATCATCATGCGCTATCGACTCGGAGTCGACGTCGGCGGAACTTTCACCGACGTTCTGCTTCTCGAAGAAACGACCGGTACCACCTACAGAGCCAAGACTCCGTCGACGCCGGCCGATCAGTCCGTCGGGGTGTTGAACGGCATCGACAAAGTGTGCTCGAAGGCCGGCATCGAACCGTCGGAGATCGATCAGGTGCTCCACGGCACCACGGTGGCGACCAACGCCATCCTGCAGGGCCGGGGAGCGCGCGTCGGACTCGTCACCACGGACGGGTTCAGGCAGGTCCTGCAGATCGCCAGATCGTACGTACCGGGAGGGTTGGCGGGATGGATCATCTGGCCGAAGCCCGAACCGCTTGCAGCGCTGGAGAACACCGTCGAGGTCGTGGGTCGTCTGGCGGCGGACGGCTCCGAGGTGACGGCGCTCGACGAGAACCAGGCGCGGGGTCAGTTGCGTCGCCTCGCCGGTGCCGGTATCGAAGCGCTGACGATCTCGCTCATCAACTCCTATGCGAACGACGCACACGAGAAGAAGATCGCCGAGTGGGCTGCCGACGAGCTCCCGGGCATTCCGATCTCCATCTCCAGTCAGGTCCTGCCCGAGATGCGGGAGTACGAGCGGACCCTGACCACCGTGGCCAACAGCTACGTTCAGCCCGAGGTGTCGCGTTACGTACGCAATCTCGACAACTCGTTGCAGGACAGGGGGATCAAGGCTCCGCTGTCGATCCTACGAAGTGACGGCGGACTGGTGCAGTCGGCGAAGGCATCGGAGGCGCCGGTGTCGTTGCTGTTGTCGGGTCCGGCGGGTGGGGTTACCGGGGCCGTGTGGTTCGCCGAGCAAGCCGGTTTCTCCGACTTTCTCACCTTCGACATGGGCGGGACGTCCACAGACGTCGCCCTCGTGCTCGGTGGGCAACCACGTATCGGCCGTGAGACCAAGGTCGGCGACCTCGCCGTCCGCGCGACGAGCGTGGACGTGCGAACGGTCGGTGCCGGTGGCGGTTCCATCGCGCACGTGCCCGAGTTGACGCGAGCATTGAGGGTCGGGCCGCAATCGGCCGGGGCCGACCCCGGGCCTGCCGCCTACGGAAAAGGCGGAACCGACCCGACGGTGACCGACGCGAACGTCGTTCTCGGTTACCTCCCGGCCTCCTTGGCGGGCGGGGAGGTAGATCTCGACGCCGACGCGAGTCGCACCGCGGTGGCGACGATCGCCGAGGCCATCGGCTTGGCCGGTCCGGAGGAAGCCGCATCCGGAATTGTCGACATCGTCAACGAGAACATGTTCGGCGCACTGCGATTGGTCAGTGTGCAGCAGGGCTACGACCCTCGCGATTTCGCACTCGTCTCGTTCGGCGGTGCCGGGCCGCTGCACGCCAACGCGCTGGGTCGACTGACCGGGTCGTGGCCGGTGATCGTCCCGCCGTCGCCCGGGGTCCTCTGCGCGTACGGCGACGCCACGACGTGTCTTCGGGACGAGGCTGCGCGCACCATGGTTCGTGCCTTCTCCGACATCGACGACGCCGAGTTGCGCACAGCTCTTGCCGAATTGGCCGATGCGGCGTCGGAAAGGCTCTCGTCCGAGGGCGTGCCAGCAGACCAGCAGACCGCTACCTATCAGGTGGACCTGCGCTATCAGGGTCAGGGTTTCGAGATTCCCGTCGACCTCGACGCGTCCGCCCTCGATTCGGGGGAGCTGTTGTCGACTCTCGGCTCTGCCTTCGACGCCGAACACCAGCGACTGTTCTCGTTCCTGCTCAAGAACGAACGCGAGGTCATCAACCTCCGAGTCACGGTCAGTGGTCCACGCCCCGAGGTGGCGTTCCAGCCGTTGGAGGACGGTGGCGACGATCCATCCGCGGCGCTGATCACCACGAACGACGTCTGGATGGACGGGCAGTACGCAAAGGCAGGCATCTACGACCGCTCGAAACTGTTGGTAGGCAACGTCGTGACGGGTCCGGCAGTGATCACGGAGATGGACTCCACCACGCTGGTGCTGTCCGGACACACGGCCACGGTCCACCGCAGTGCATGCCTTCTCATCAACCCCGTCGGCACCGACGACACCCATCGCACCACTCGACTGCAGGAGAGCTGATGGCCACCATCATCGAGACCTCGAAGACCCCGTTCACCACGGTTCCCGTCGACCCGATCACGCTCGACATCATCGAGAACGCCCTGCGAAACGCCCGTGCCGAGATGGACGAGGTCCTCTTCAGGACGGCACTGTCGCCGGGTATCCGCGAACAGCACGACGAATTTCCCCTCATCGCCGATCCGAGCGGCAAAATGGTGGTCGGGCAGTTCGGCCTGTCCGTTCCCGACTTCCTCGACAACTTCTCCGGCACCGTCGGCGAGGGCGACATCCTGCTCACCTCCGATCCTTACGCGTGTGGTGCTGCCATCAGTCACGCCAACGACTGGCTGATCGTGTTGCCCATCTTCCACAGCGGACGGGTCGTCGGTTGGTCGTCGATGTTCGGGCACATGGCCGACGTCGGGGGTAAGACGCCGTCGTCCATGCCGACCGATGCACACACCATCTTCGAGGAGGGCGTCGTCATCCCGCCCTTCAAGCTCTACAGCGCAGGCGAATTGAACGAGACCGCCCTGGACATCATTCTCAACCAGGTGCGCAAGCCGGACTGGAACCGAGCAGACCTGAACGGACTGGTCGCAGCGTGCACCACCGCGTCGCGGCGCATCGTCGAACTCTGCGACCGGTTCGGCGTCGACGTGTATCTGTCGGCGCTCGACGCGTTGCTCGACAGGAACTATCAGGCCATGAAGGTGCTGCTCGCGATGCTGTTCGTCGACGGCGAGACCATCGAGTTCAGCGACTTCATCTGCGATGACGGATGTGGTTACGGCCCTTACGAACTGACCATCGAGCTGACCCGGCACGGGGAGAAGATCCACCTCGACTTCAGCAAGGCGGCACCGCAGGCCGTCGGGCCGATCAACTACTTCATCAACGAGAATCTCGTACGCATGTTCTTCGGCATCTACGTCATCACCGTGGCCGACCCGCAGATTCTGTGGAACGACGGCTTCTATCCGTTGATCGACGTGACCATTCCAGAGGACTCGTTCTGGAAGCCGCGCTATCCGGCTGCACTCAACGGCCGCAACCACGGAATCGGCCGTGTCTTCGACCTTTTCGGTGGGCTGCTGGGTAAGAACAACCCCGAGATTCTCAACGCCGCAGGCTTCTCGTCGTCGCCGCACTTCATGTACTCCGGTCACTACGACGGGGGCGCGCGGGACGGGGAGTGGTTCCAGCTGTACTCGATCGGATTCGGAGGTATCCCCGGTCGTCCGATGGGAGACGGGCCGGACGGTCACTCGCTGTGGCCGTCGTTCGTCAACATCCCCTGCGAGTACCTCGAGTCCTACTATCCGCTGCGTGTCGAGCGGTGGGAGACCGTCACCGACACCGGCGGGGCCGGGCTTCATCGCGGCGGCAACGGCGTCGACGTGGCGTACTACTTCGAGGAGCCGGGCACCATCGCCATTCACGACGACCGGTGGCTCACGTATCCGTGGGGTGTCAACGGCGGTAAACCCGGTGCGAGAGGGAAGAAGTGGATCGTCCGAGCATCGGGTGAGGTCGAGGTGTTGGCCAGCAAGATCCACGAGGTACCGGTGGGACGAGGCGACGTGCTGCACTTCGTCACGTGGGGCGGCGGCGGTTGGGGCGACCCGCTGAAGCGGGATCCCGAACTGGTCGGTCTCGAAGTTCGGCGGGGTCTGGTCAGTACCGAGGGTGCCCGCATCGGCTACGGAATCGTCTGCGATGCCGACGGTGTCGTCGATTCGTCCGCCTCCGAGGCCGCGCGCAGTGAGATGTCTGCCGCGCGCGGGGAGATCGCAGTGTTCGACAAGGGGCCGTCGATCGAGAAGATCCTCGAGCGGTGCGAGGCCGAAACCGGATTGCCCGCCCCGCGTCCGCCGGTGAACGTCCGTAAGGCAGTGCGCGCGTGAGCGACACGCTCGGGTCGTACCGGGAGTCGGGATTTGCCGGTGAGCTGGGCCCCGGCCGTAACCCGGCGGTTCTGGTGGTCGACATCGTCGCGGCCTACCTGGTGGACGGCTCGCCCCTGCGTGCCCCGGTGGAAGCGGCAGTAGAGGCTGCGGCACAGCTGGTTTCGGTCGCACGATCAGCCGGTGTTCCGGTTGTGTTCACCCGGGTCAGCTATCAGCCCGGCGGAACCGACGGCGGGCTCTTCACGACGAAGATTCCGGCTCTGACGGTCTTCGAGGAGGGCTCGGAACTGGGCGAATTTCCCGTCGACCCCCGTCCGATCGCCGGGGAGACCGTGGTGACCAAGCAGTATGCAAGTGCGTTCTTCGGTACCTCTCTGGCGGCCACTCTCACCGCCCGCGGCATCGACACGCTGTACATCTGTGGGTTGACCACCAGCGGCTGCATCCGTGCAAGCGCGACCGACGCACTGCAGCACGGTTTCCGTCCTCTGGTGGTGGCAGATGCGTGTGGTGATCGGGAGCCGGGCATGCACGAGTCGAACCTGCTCGACCTGCAGGCCAAATATGCGGACGTCATCGATCTCGCGCAGGCAATCGGCCAGTTCGGGTCGTCTTCTGGGTGACGGCTGTTCGAGCCACAGATGAAGATCAGCTCCTCGGATTCGAATACTCGACGCCGATCGGAGGCTGAGATCCGAAACGGGAGAGCCGATGTGGTGGGACGGTTCCGTCCTGCCAGGAAAATCCCGTCGGTTCGGACGAATCGATCTACCCATGGGGGGATAGTGGTTCCATGGACACGCTGAATCCCGATGTACCGGACGACGTCTTCGCGGACGTGTTGAAGCAGATCTCGCAGTTCGTGCGCTCACGTGTGGTTCCTCGTGAACTGGAGATCATGAACAACGATTCGATTCCGGACGATCTGCGACAGCAGGCCGCGGAGATGGGTCTGTTCGGCTACGCGATTCCGCAGGAGTGGGGCGGTGTGGGCCTGAATTTGATTCAGGACGTCGAGGTGGCCATGGAGCTCGGTTACACCTCGCTGTCGTTGCGATCGATGTTCGGCACCAACAACGGGATCGCCGGGCAGGTGCTCGTGGGGTTCGGTACCGAGGAGCAGAAGGCGACGTGGTTGCCGGGCATGGCAACCGGCGACGTCGTTGCGTCCTTCGCGCTGACCGAGGACGGGGCCGGGTCGAATCCAGCGGGGTTGAAGACGACGGCGACGGTCGAGGGCTCGGGTTGGGTGATCAACGGCAGCAAGCGCTACATCACCAATGCGCCGATCGCGAACATGTTCGTCGTCTTCGCCAAATTGGACCCGAAACCGCAGAGTGGCAACGGTATTGCAGTATTTCTGGTCCCTTCCGACACGGCCGGCATCGAGGTGGGCGTCAAGGACGCGAAGATGGGGCAGCAGGGCTCGGGCACTGCCGACGTGAACTTCACCGACGTGCGCGTCGAGGCCGATGCGTTGGTGGGCGGCAACGGCGACGCCGGAGTGGAGCCTGCGGAACGACCCAAGATCGATATCGGGTACAAGGCGGCTATGACGTCGTTGGCGCGGGGGCGGGTGCATATCGCGGCGTTGGCCGTCGGTCAGGCGCAGCGTGCCTTGGACGAGTCGGTGGCTCATGCCGCGTCGTCCACTCAGGGCGGGGAGCCGATCGGCAACTTCCAGTTGGTGCAGGCGATGATCGCCGATCAACAGGTCGGTGTCATGGCGGGCCGGGCGATGGTGCGTGAGGCGGCGCGGGCGTGGGTGCAGGAGACCGATCGCCGTATCGCGCCGTCTGCGGTGAAGCTGTTCTGCACCGAGATGGTCGGCCAGGTCGCCGATCTGGCTGTTCAGATTCACGGTGGTGCCGGGTACATGCGTGAGGTGCCGGTGGAGCGCATCTACCGTGATGTCCGGCTGCTTCGGTTGTACGAGGGGACCAGCGAGATTCAACGACTGATCGTCGGCGGCGGCCTGATCAGAGCCGAACAGAAGCGGACGTCGTGAACACAACCCCGCCGAACGGGCAGTATTGCGCTGATCTCGGGTGGCACACAGACGTCGGTGCCTAACGTGGACGGGGACGACGAAAGGACCAGCGCATGTCGCACTTCCCCGGCCTCTCCCACGTGGCCGTGACCGTATCCGATCTTGCCGCCAGCACCGAGTGGTACTCACGACTGTTCGATGCGTCCCCCGTACTCGACGAGGACGAAGAATCCGGCAACTATCACCACACCGTGTTCGCGCTCGACGGCGGAATGCTGTTCGGATTGCACACCCACGGCGACGCTCAGGTTTCCGGTGCCTTCGACGAGAAGAGAACGGGCGTGGACCACATCGCGTTCGGCTGCACACAGGACGACCTGGCGTCTTGGGTATCGACGCTCGACCGACTCGGCATCGCGCACAGCGGTATCGAACACGCACACTACGGTTCCGGAATCTCGTTCCGTGATCCCGACAACATTGCCCTCGAATTCTTCGCTGCGCCTGCCTGACCGCGCTGCCCGTCACATCTTCAGGTCCCGCAGAAGGTCCGAAATCCGGCGCTGAAGTTCGCAGGCGCGGGCAGGGCGTACTCGGACCGTTCGTCGCGGCGGTCGAACGGTGTCGTGACGACGTCGAGCAGACGCTGGACAGGCGCGAGATCGCCCTCGGTCGCGGACCTGAGTGCGGCGTCGACCAGATGGTTGCGGGGAATGTAGGCGGGGTTGACGCGATCCATCCCGTCGGCGATCGATGAATAGTCCTGTCCCCGCGCCGAAACCGCTGTCCGCCAACGCTCGAGCCACTCCGCGGACGCGTCCGGTGGAACGAGGGAGTCGAAGGGCGACGAGTCTCCGCGCAGGTTTTCGGCGAGGGCACGGAAGGTCAGGGTCCAGTCGGCGCGGTGGTCGGTGAGCAACCGATGCAGTTCGTCGACGAGCGCCGCGTCCGCGCCATCGTCTGCCAGGCCGAGCTTGAGGGCCATCGCGGCAGAGTAGTGCCGGCGGTAGCGTTCCCCGAACGTGTCCAGCACCGCGGTGAGAGCCGTGATGGCGGTATCGGGCGTCGAATCGACCAGGGGCAGTAGTGTTTCGCCGAACCTGGCCAGATTCCACCCGAGCACTGCGGGTTGATTGCCGTAGGCATAGCGTCCGCCGTGGTCGATGGAGCTGAACACCGTAGCCGGATCGTAGGAGTCGAGAAATGCGCACGGTCCGTAGTCGATGGTCTCCCCGGAGATCGTCGTGTTGTCGGTGTTCATTACACCGTGCACGAATCCGACCGACATCCACTGCGCGACAAGCGATGCCTGGGCTTCGACGACAGCCTCGAAGAAGGCGAGACAGCGCTCCTCGACCGGCAGCTCGAGCAGTTCCGGATAGTGGCGGGCTATCGCGTAGTCGGCGAGGGGCTGCGTGAGCCCCTCGCGCCGAGCCGCGAACTCGAAGGTGCCCACCCGCAGATGGCTCGACGCGACCCTGGCAAGCACTGCCCCGGGCTGCGGACCTCCTTCTCGCACCACCTGTTCACCGGTGGTGACGACGGCGAGCGAACGTGTGGTGGGAATGTGCAGCGCGTGCATCGCTGCGCTGATGAGGTACTCGCGCAGCATGGCGCCCACTACCGCTCTCCCGTCGCCCCCACGCGAGAACGGGGTAGCGCCGGACCCCTTGAGATGCAGATCGACTCGATGGCCCCGATCATCGCGCAGCTCGCCGAGCAGCAGTGCTCGGCCGTCCCCCAGCAGGGGAACGAAATTGCCGAACTGATGACCCGCGTACGCCATTGCCACAGTGGCGGATTCGGCCGGAGGAATCGACCCGGACAGCACACCGGCTGCCTCGGCCGTGCGCAGCGACGTCGGGTCGAGCGCGAGAGACCGAGCGAGGTCATCGTCGAGAATCAGCACCCGAGGAACCGGCGCGTGGGTGCCCTGCCACGGCACTGTCAGTCCAGGAACCTCGTCGGCGAAGGTCGTCTCGAACCCGAATGCGGGCAGGCCCGTGGTCGGTACCGTCGGTTGCGGCGAGGAGTCGGTCATGACAGAAGGATTACCACGAATCTCCGTACCCAACCCTGAGGGCACAGCATCGCGAACCTTTCAGGTGCCGAGTACCCGGCGGTTGTCCTCGAACAACTCGTGCACGGTGCCCGCATCGAAGCGGATGTGTACGCGCCCGTCGCCGTCTCCGGACACTCGCGCTCGCACCTCGTAGACCTCGGCGATCAGTTCCTCGGTCAGCACCTCCGCGGGTGTGCCGCCTGCGACGACCCTGCCGTCCTTGAGAACCAGGACCTCGTCGCAGAACATCGCCGCCAGGTTCAGGTCGTGGAGCGCGACGACGCTGGTGATCGGCAGGCGCGCAACGAGGGCCAACAGCTCGAGCTGGTGATGGATATCGAGATGGTTGGTGGGTTCGTCCAGCAACATCTCGCGGGGCTGTTGGGCGAGTGCGCGAGCGATGTGCGCCCGCTGCTGCTCACCACCGGAGAGCGTGCGCCACAATCGATCCGCTTTGTCGGTGAGTCCGGTCTGCGCGAGTGCATCGTCCACGGCGTCGTCGTCCAGGTCGCTTCCACCGAAAGCCCCGCGATGCGGGATGCGTCCCAGACGCACGACGTCTCCGACCGTCACGTCGACGTCCGTGTGCGCGTGCTGTCCGACGACCGCGACCGCGCGGGCGATGTGTCTGCGCTTGAGCGAACCGAGCTCCGCACCGTCGAGTTCGACGACACCAGCGGTGGGTGATGCGGCCCCGGCCATCAGGTGGAGCAGTGAGGACTTACCGGAACCGTTGGGGCCCAACAGTCCCACCATGCGACCGGGCCCCGGATGCAGGGTCACGCCGTCGACCACCAGGACGCCACCGCGCTTCCAGGACACGTTCGATGCGTGCAGTGTCATCGAATTCCCCTCCTTCGAGCCATGATCGCGATGAAGGCCGGAACGCCGACCAACGCCGTTCCGACGCCGACCGGAAGTGGGGTCGGCGCAAACGCGACCCGGGAGACGGCGTCGACCCACACCATGAAGATCGCGCCGATGACGGCAGTGGTGGGCACGAGGCGGCTGTGGTTGGGCCCTACCAACAGTCGCGCCGCGTGCGG
>NZ_NOZF01000152.1:0-29591 GCF_002258565.1 Rhodococcus sp. 05-2254-6 | reverse complement strand
CCGACGCCGGTCTGCGCCGGTTTGCACACCGCAACCGTCCATCCGCCTGCGCGCGCGGCCGCCGCGATACCCGCGGTCACCACGGTCTTGCCGACGCCGGTCGACGTTCCGGTCACGAGCAGAACCGTCACCACAACACCGCCGCATTCGATACCGCCGCATTCAACACAGCCGCGAGGACCGACGCGGCACGGTCGACATCGGCGTCGGTGAGATCGGCGCGCGCGGTCAGTCGGAGTCGAGACCCGTCGGCCGGAACCGACGGTGGCCGGAAGCATCCGACGCGGACGCCGAGCTCGAGGCAGTCCGCAGCCGCCTGCACCGCACGCTGCGCGTCGCCCAGAACCACCGGGACCACCGCCGACTTCGTCGCTTCGACGCCCGCTGCGGCGGCCAGTTGCGTTGCTCGCACACCGATCGAGTGCACCCGTTCGGGTTCGCCGCGCAGGACGGTCAACGCGGCCGCTGCCGCGCCCACGGAGGCAGGCGCGAGGCCGGTGTCGAACACGAACGTGCGCGCAGTGTGCAGCACCTGAGTGCGCACCGCTGCCGGCCCGAGAACCACCCCGCCCTGCGATCCGAGGGCCTTGGACAGCGTTGCGGTGATCACCAGGTCGGGTGCGCCGGCGAGGCCTGCTTCGTGGACGGCTCCTCGGCCGCCGTCGCCGCGTACGCCCAACCCGTGCGCTTCGTCGACGACGAGCACCGCGTTTCGCCTCCGACACACCGCATACAGCTCGGCCAGTGGCGCGAGATCGCCGTCGGCACTGAACACCGAGTCGGTCACCACCAGGGCCCGCTGTTCGGGACGCTCCCGCAACAGCTCGTCGACATGGCCGGTATCGCAGTGCCGAGCGACGGCCACTCGGGCCCGAGACAGGCGACAGGCATCGATGAGCGAGGCGTGCGACGCGGCGTCGGAGATCACCAACGCGTCGCGGCCCGCCAGTGCCGTCACGATCCCGAGGTTGGCGGTGTAGCCGGAGGAGAACACCAGTCCCGCCTCGGCTCCGAAAAAATCGGCGAGGTTCTCCTCGAGTCGCTCGTGCGCCGTCGTCGTGCCGGTGACCAGCCGCGATCCGGTGGATCCGCCGCCCCACCGGCGCACGGCAGCGCAGGCTCCGTCGATGACGGCCGGATGCCTGGACAGGCCGAGGTAGTCGTTCGAAGCCAGGTCGAGGATCGCCTCCTCGGCCGTGCGGGGGAGCACGACGCGCTCGAGTCCGGCCTCGAGTCGGGCGTGCGCGGTGGCGTCGAGCCACTCCAGAGCGGTCATGGCAGCGACCATACTTGAACGCTGTTCAAGTATGGCTTCGGGCCACCGCCAGCATCGCGCCTGCAATGGCCGCCACGTCCTCCTCGGTGCAGATGTACGGCGGCATCGCGTACACCAGACGGCCGAACGGACGCAGCCACACACCCGCGTCGACGGCCGCTGCCGTGGCTCGAACCATGTCCACCGGACTGCGCATCTCGACGACGCCGATGCCGCCGAGAACGCGAACATCGGCGACTCCCGGCAAGGACCGGGCCGGCGCGAGGCCGTCGGCCAACCCCGACGCCAGACGTGCGACCTCGGCGCGCCAGTCGCGCGAGAGCAACAGTTTTACCGACGCCACCGCGATCGCACACGCCAGTGGATTACCCATGAACGTCGGCCCGTGCATCAGACCCCCGGCCTCGCCGCCCGAGACGGTTTCGGCCACTTCGGTGGTGCACAACGTCGCCGCCAAGGTCAGATATCCACCGGTCAGTGCCTTGCCGACGCACATGATGTCCGGTGCGACACCCGCGTGGTCGGCAGCGAACAACTCCCCGGTTCGACCGAATCCGGTCGCGATCTCGTCGAAGATCAGTAGTACGCCGTACTCGTCGGCCAATCGGCGCAGTTCCAGCACATAGCGCGAGTCGTGGAACCGCATTCCGCCTGTGCCCTGCACGATCGGCTCGACGATGATCGCCGCCAGTTCGTGCGCGTGCTCGGCGAGCACCCGCTCGAATTCGGCGACGTAGCCGGCGTCGAACTCCGCGGGCGGAGCCGGAGCGAACACCTGCTTCGCGAGCACATCGGTCCACAGCGTGTGCATGCCGCCGTCCGGGTCGCACACGCTCATCGGCGCGAACGTGTCTCCGTGGTATCCGCCGCGCCAGGTCAACAGCCGAGTGCGACCGTTCTCGCCGCGTCCGCGCCAGTACTGCAGCGCCATCTTCACCGCGACCTCCACCGAGACCGATCCGGAATCTGCGAGGAACACCTTCTCGAGCCCCGCGGGGGTGATGTCGACCAGCAGCTCGGCCAACCTGGCCGCCGGAGCATGTGTCAGTCCGCCGAACATGACGTGGCTCATTCGACCCAGCTGATCGTGCGCGGCGGCGTCGAGCACCGGATGCCGGTAGCCGTGCACCGCCGCCCACCACGAGCTCATGCCGTCGACGAGTTGCCTGCCGTCGGCCAACGTCAACCGCACTCCCGACGCACTGTCGACCGGCAGCGGCGTCGCATCCGCCGGGAACCGGCTGTAGGGGTGCCAGAGATGGTCGGAGTCGATTCGACGGACGTCTTCGGAAGTCAGCACGCCAGAGCACATTGCCACAGCGCCCGTCCGGCCGTACCGAGACTGGACGGGTGGCGAAATGTCCGAATCCATTAGCATCGCAGCATGACGACGCGCACCGTGACGAGACTCGTGGGAGTGGTCGTTGCCGCCACTCTGGCGCTCTCCGCCTGCGGGGGCACGTCCGCTGCGCCCGTGCCCACCACGACCGCTCCGGACTTCGCCGTCGACACCTCCACTCCCGTGGGCGCAGTCAACGAACGCATCCTGCGGTGGATCAACGCCGAGAACGCACCCGACCCCGCCGAGGTCGAGGCAGTCACCGGCCCCGAGCTGGCCGAGGCCGTCGCACCGCTGGGTGGGCTCGCCACCCCACTCGAACAGTTGCGGGCAGGCGCACCGAACGTGGCCACGAGCTTCGAGGCCGGTCCCAACTCCGGTGTCCTGCACTTCACCACCGCGGGCATCCCGGCCACGATCACGACGTCGATCGGCACCGACGGCAAGCTCGACGGCTTCCTGGCCCGGCCGGACACCCCCACGATCTCGTCGTTCGACGATCTCGACGCGGCACTGTCGAAGGTCGCCCCGAACTATTCCTACAGCGCGTCTCGACTCAACGGCGGCGACTGCGAATCGATCTACTCCGTCAACGCGGACTCGGTGCTTCCCCTCGGATCGGTGTTCAAGCTGTACGTTCTCGGCGCGCTCACCGACGAGATCGACGCAGGCAACATCCGCTGGGAAGACCAGCTCACCGTTCGTGATGCCACCAAGAGTGCGCCGTCGGGTGAACTGCAGAATCTGCCCGACGGCACGAAGGTGTCGGTTCGGGAGGCGGCCGAGAAGATGATCTCGTTGTCCGACAACACCGCAACCGACCTGCTGATGCAACGCCTCGGCCGCGACCGGGTCGAACGCCAACTCGGCGTCATGGGTCATCACGACCCGTCCGTCATGACGCCGATGATGGACACCCGGCAGTTCTTCGTCATCGGATTCGGCGATCCAGACATGCGGGAAGAGTGGTCCGGGGCCGACCCCGCCACCCGGGCAGAGCTGCTCGAACGGGCGGACGCGAGGCCGCTCGAAATCGACTTCGAGAACTTCCTCGACAATCCGGCGTCGGCGGACGGTGTCGAATGGTTCGCCAATGCGCAGGACGTCTGCGCTGCCATGGGGTATCTGGCCAACGGCCCGGGAGCGGAGGAGAACCGCCGCATTCTCGCGATCACCCCGGGCGTGCAGCTCGACGCGGCGCTGTGGCCGTACTCGGGCTTCAAGGGCGGCAGCGCTCCCGGTGATCTGGCCGGCGCATTCCTCGCCACGGACGCGGCCGGCCAGGACTGGATCGTGACCGAGCAGTTCCGGGCCGACGGCGCGATCGATCTGATTCCGTCCAGCTACGCGTTCCTCGTCGCGCAGCAGGCGTTCGCGTTGATGAAGTGAGTGGGATTTGTAACATCGGTGTTACCGCTGCATTACACTCGCGGTCGTGGAGGCACAACACGAACCAGCCCAGCACGCGTGGCCGGAGGGCTTCAAGGAGTTCCTGGTCGGCGAGTTCACCGACTTCAGTCCCCTGGTGAACCGGGCCATGGAGGACAACTGCGCGTCGTTGTTCCACGACGGTCCGTACGCGAAAAAGGGCTTCTGGCGCAGCTGCCGGGCCGTGTTGCGAGAATTCGTCTGGCCGGTCTGACTTTCCGGCCTTCACAGGCGGCCGCAAAAGGTTACCGTCGAGTATGGCAACCACAACGGATCACCTTCGGAACACTCTGGACGGCCGCTGGCGAGATGTGAAGAACCAGGCGCGTCAGCAACTTGCACGCGACGAGTTCCGTCCGCATTACACGCCGAACACCGTCATCGCCCGCACCAAGGCAATGGAACAGATGAAGTTGCTCGCCGCTGCCGGTGCAGCCGACAACGGCTTCAAGAAGGAGCACGGCGGCACCGGAGATGTCGGTGCCGCGGTGACGATGATCGAAATGCTCGCGATGAGCGATCTCTCCCTGATGGTCAAGGCCGGCGTCCAGTGGGGGCTGTTCGGCGGTGCCATCGAGAATCTCGGCACCGAACGCCACCACGAGGCCTACGTCCCCAAGATCATCAGTCTCGATCTGCTCGGCTGCTTCGCCATGACGGAGACCGGACACGGCAGCGACGTGCAGTCCCTCGAGACCACGGCCACGTACGACCCGAAGACGGACGAGTTCGTCATCAACTCGCCGACGCCGTCCTCGCGCAAGGACTACATCGGCGGTGCCGCCGAGACCGCGACCGTCGCCGCGGTGTTCGCTCAGCTCATCACTGCAGGCCCGGGCGAGGAGCCCGAGAGCCACGGTGTGCACTGCTTCTTCGTTCCGCTCCGCGACGAGAACGGTGACGACCTGCCCGGTGTCACCACCTCGGACTGTCAGTACAAGGGCGGTCTCCCCGGCGTCGACAACGGCCGCCTGATGTTCGATCACGTCCGCATCCCGCGAGACAACCTGCTCAACAAGTACGCCGATGTGTCCGACGACGGTACGTACTCCTCCCCCATCGAGAACAAGTCTCGACGGTTCTTCACGATGCTCGGTACGTTGATCCGCGGTCGCGTCACGGTCGGTGGCAGCGCCGCTGCTGCGGCCCGCGTCGCTCTCGACATCGCGACGCGATACGCGTTGCAGCGCAGGCAGTTCTCCGCACCGGATTCCGATCAGGAGGTCCTGATCATGGACTACCTGGTGCATCAGCGTCGACTGTTCCCGCTCATCGCCAAGTCCTACGCCCTGCAGTTCGCGCAGAACGAGCTCGTGTCGAAGATGCACGAGCTGCAGACCGCGGACAACCCCGACGCCGAGGAGCAGCGCGAGCTCGAGTCCAGGGCGGCAGGTCTCAAGGCCGCGAACACCTGGCATGCGACCGCCGCGATCCAGGAAGCCCGCGAAGCCTGCGGCGGTGCAGGCTATCTCGCCGAGAACCGGTTGATCTCACTCAAGGCCGACACCGATGTGTTCACCACGTTCGAGGGTGACAACCATGTGCTGACGCAGCTGGTGGCCAAGGAGCTGCTCACCGCGTACGCCGACGACGTCAAGTCCATGAGCCCGGTCGAATGGGTCAAGTTCGCCGCCGACATGGTGGGCGACCGCGTCGTCAAACGCACTGCGGCCCAGGCGATCATGCAGACCATCCTCGACCGCCGTCAGGACAACGAGGAAGAGGGCTCGCTGTTCAACCGCGGCACCCAGGTCAAGATGTTCGAAGATCGTGAGGAGTACCTGCTCTCGACCGTCGCGCGCCGGTTGCAGTCGAAGTCCAAGGAGACCACTCCTTTCGAGGCGTTCAACGCGGTGCAGGATCACGTGCTGCATGCCGCGAGTGCGCACATCGATCGGATCATCTTCGAGGCGTTCATCGCCGGCATCGAATCCTGCGAGGACGCCACCACCAAGGAACTGCTCGACGAGGTCTGCGACCTGTACGCGCTGTCGGTGATCGAGGCGGACAAGGCCTGGTTCATCGAGCACCGCTACCTGTCGACCGAGCGATCCAAGGCCGTCACCCGTGCCATCAACGAGCGGTGCCGGACGCTGCGTCCGCACGCCGAACTGCTCGTCGACGGCTTCGGGGTTCCCGACGCGTTGGTCGGTGCCGCGATGCTCGGAGAGCCAGGGGCGGGAACCGAGGAAGAGCCGGCCGCGAACCCCAGCCACGCGCACTGACGCGTAGCCGGGGTTCAGCCGGAAACCCGGGTCAGCCGGGAACTATCGCGAAGACCCGGCAGGGACCGCCGGTCGCGCCCGCGTGCTTCGGTGCGCCGACAACGACCGTCGCCCCTGCCGGGGGCACCGCGTCCAGATTCGCCAGTGCCTCGACTCCGTATCGGCCTGCCCCGAGAACTGCTGTGTGAGCCGGGTATTCGCGGTCGTTCATGCGGTCGAGGCTCAGAGTGTCGACGCCGATCCCGACGACGTTGCGCTCGCGCACCAGCATCTGTGCCGCGTCTGCGCCGAAGACGGGGGCAGCACGCTCGGCAAGCCTGTTCTGCCATCGGCTGTGCATCGCCACCAATGCGCAATCGGGTATTCGACCGTGCTCGCGCTCCCACTGCGCGATGTCCTCGGTCGTCACCACAGCTTCTGGATCCGATGCGGACCTGGCCGAGATGTCCAGTACGACGAGCGGAGCGATCAGATCTTCGAGGGGCAGGATGTCGGCCGTCGCGCCGCCGCGAACGCGGTGTGCCGGGGCGTCGATGTGCGTGCCCGTGTGCTCCCAGTACGAGAGCTTGTTCACCAGGAACCCGCCCAGCTCGTAGGCGGCGACCGGCCGCATCGAGAACGGTTCGCTGCCCGGCCACACCGGGAACGTCGGGCTCAGGGTGTGGGTCAGGTCCACGAGTCGGCCCGCTGGTATCGCCGACGCCACAACGGGTTCGGCGCGCACCGCTCCGGCCGTCGCAACGGTCAACGCGGCGGCCCCCAACGACCCGAACAGTGCCCTACGTCCGATTCTGCGGTTGACCGTCTCGACGACCTCGGGGCCGCACATCAGTCGGCAGCGGGGGTGACGAGCAGAACTTTGTCGTCCGATCCGTTGTCGGTGGTCAGCAGGAATGCGCCGGCGCCGCCGAAGCTGGTGAGTGAGCGCAGTCGTCCGTAGGTACCCACCAGGGCGTCGGCCTCGTCGACGAATTCTGTGCCGTCCTCGGACAGCTTGAGAAACACGAGCTTCTCTTCCTGCTGACTCGATATCACTGCGGCCCCGTTCCAGGAACCCCAACTCGCGCCGTCCGCGAAGGTCAGCCCGGGCGTGGCGATGGCGGGGCTACCCGAGCTCCACACCGCGGCGAGTGCTCCGGGCACGCGGGTGGGATCGGTCATCGGTACCGACTCGTCGTAGATGAACGGAAGTCGATCGGGGCGGTATCCGTAGTTGCCGCCGGGCACCAGCAGGTTCAGCTCGTCGTCTCGGGAGGTGCCCTGCTCCACCTCGTAGATCTGATCCGTGCCGGGACGAATCGCCAAGCCCTGCACGTTTCGATGCCCCAGAGTGAAGATGCGATCCGGTGATCCCGCGGCCGGAGAACCGTCGGCGTTGATATGTAGAACCTTGCCGCCCAACGAGTTCCGATCCTGCGGAACCGTCGGCGACGCCGTGTCTCCGGTGCCGACGTACAGGGTGCCGTCGGGGTGGGCCAGAATTCTGCAGCCGCCGTGGCGACCGCCGTCGGCGACGGGAATGTCGTCGACGAGGGTGCCGGTGCGCGTCAGTGCGGTCCACTCCGGATCGACGGTCCACGACAGGACGGCGATGTGGTTGTCGCTGCCGCCGCCGGCACTTCCTGTTCCGGCGCTACCGGTTCCGCCTGCGGAGCTCTGTACGCCCTGGCAGGTGTAGATGGTTCTGGACGCGGCGAAATCCGTCGCGAGTGCGATGCCCATGAGGCCCGTCTCGCCGGACGCGTAGAGGTCGTCGAGATCGGCGGCGAGCTCGCGGATGGTCCCGTCGACGGCGCGGATCACGAACCGGCCGGAGCGCTCCCCGGTCAGCACCGTTCCGTCGGGCGCGACCACCGCGTCCCACGGCTTCGCGAGTCCGTCGATCACCGTGGTGACCGTCAGGCCGGGTAGCGGATCGGCCTGTGCCGTCGCGGTGGTCGTAGCCGCGAGCGTCAGGAAGACGCTGGCGGCGAGTACTCCGGAACTGGACACCAGCTTGTTCATCCACACTCCTGACGACGATCCGCGACCGGTCCGATATGACCGATATCACATGATTTTAAACACAGTCGAGGGGATGCTCGCCGACTCACGACGCAATTCGTTGCCCGTGGTTCAGCCGACCTCGGGCGTGACGAGCAGAACCTGATCGTCGGATCCGTTGTCGGTGGTGAGCAGGAAGCCGCCGTCGCCTCCGAAGGGGGTGAGCGAACGCAACCTGCCGTAGGTGCCGTCCAGTGCCTCCGCCTCGGCGACGTACTCGGTTCCGTCCTCCGACAAGGCCAGGAAGACGAGCTTCTGTCCCTGCTGACTCGAGATCACCGCGGCACCGTTCCAGGAGCCCCACTGCTCACCGTCGGTGAACGTGACGTCGGGGGTGGCGATGGTCGGATCACCCGAACTCCACACTGCAGGCAGGGCACCGGGAACCCGATCGGGATCGGTCATGGGGACCGATTCGTCGTAGACCGACGGGCGTCGATCGGGGCTGTAGCCGTAGTTTCCGCCCGGCACCAACAGGTTCAGCTCGTCGTCCCGGCTCGTCCCCTGCTCGACCTCGAAGATCTGATCGGTGCCGGGACGGATCGCCAGTCCCTGCACATTGCGGTGACCGAGAGTGAAGATGCGATCCGGCGCGTCGGCTGCGGCGGTGCCATCGGCGTTGACGTGTAACACCTTGCCGCCCAGCGAGTTCCGATCCTGAGGAAAAGTCGGGTTCGCGTTGTCGCCGGTGCCGATGTACAGAGTGCCGTCGGGGTGGGCCAAGATTCGGCAGCCTCCGTGCCGCCCGCCGTCGGCGACCGGAATGTCGTCGACGACAGTGCCGGTTCTCGTCAGGGCAGTCCACTGCGGATCGACGGTCCACGACACGACGGCAATGCTGTTCTCGCCGCTACCCTCGCGCCCCTGGCAGGTGAACACGGTTCGAGAGGACTCGAAATCCACCGCCAGTGCGATACCCATGAGCCCGGTCTCACCGGCGGCGTAGAGATCACCGAGATCCGCGTTCAGTTCACGCTGGACTCCTGCGGAGTCGCGGATGACGAACCGACCGGAGCGCTCTCCGGTCAGCACCGTGCCATCGGGAGCAACCACCACGTCCCAAGGCTTGTCGAGGCCGTCGAGCACGGTGGTGACCGACAGGTTCGGCAGCGGCCCGGCAGGCGCGGCCGGGGAGGGAGCAGAGTCGGAATCGGAGCCCTGCGACGACGAGGTCGCGGACGACTCGGTCGGCTCTGCACTACTGCCCTGTTCGGTGGTGTCCGTCGAGCAGGCCGCTACCAGGGCCACACTCATGGCAATGACCGCTGCGCCGGTGACCGGTTTCTTCACGAGCTCTCCTCACGATGTTCGGTAAGTCTCATTTCTCCGGTATCACCGTTTTCGCGACTTCCGAACCACCGACGGATCGCAGTCGAGTCAGGACACCAGTCGATACCCGGCTTCGACGACCGCTGCGTCCACCGTCGCGTCATCGAGCGCCGAATCGCTGCTCACCACGACTGCCCCGGAATCCACATCGACGTCGACGCCGGTGACTCCTGCGATCTCCGATACTTCTTCTCTCACCGACGCGGCGCAATGCCCGCACGTCATGCCCTCGACCGAATACGTCGTCTGCATCTGAATTTCCCCTCTTCCGTCAGGAGCGAACCAGGCGCGCGATGGCCTCCGAGGCCTCTTTCACTTTCGCGTCCGCCTCGGGTCCGCCGTGTTTCGCGGCCTCCACGACGCATCCTGCGAGGTGGGCGTCGAGCAGCTTCAACGAGACCGACTGCAGCGCCTTGGTCACCGCAGACACCTGGGTGAGGACATCGATGCAATAGCGGTCGTCTGCGACCATTCGCGAAATGCCGGCCACTTGGCCCTCGATTCGGCGCAATCGCTTCAGCAGATCGTCCTGCTCGGCGCTGTAGCTGCTCATAACGCCCACCATACCCCTACCCGGTATGGGGTGCACGTCCCGAGAGGACCCGACGGACGCCGTCGACCATCAACAGTGCGGCCACCGTGACGACCAGAGCGGCCAGCGCGATCCAGGACCCCGAGTAGAACGTCCCCGAATATGCCGGGGACACGTCGGCAACCGCGGGAAACTCGGTGGTGCGCACGCCCGCATTCCAGCACGCCACAGCTCCGATCACCGCGAGCAGAGCCAGCCCCAGCTCCGCCCACCCGAGGGACTTCCTCACAGGTACTCCCGCTTCGCCGTTTCGAGAGCCGCACGCAGCCCGTCGTCGTCCTTCGCCCAGGCCTGCACCAGCCCACCGCCCACCAGCCGCAGCCCGATGCCGTGACGCTTGCGCGGCACACCCGACAGCTCGCCGAGTACCCGCGCGGTCTCCCACTTCTTCGGTTCGTAGTCACCGTCGGCGTACTCCGCCGGCGGCAGTATGTCGTCGATCTCGTCCAGATCGACGGTCTCGGTCCCCTGCCGCAGCCGACGCGTGGTGAGTTCGACGCTCACGTGCATCCGCGCGGCGCGCAGCTGGACGTACGTGAGACCGACGAGGATCAACGAGAACAGTGCGAGTGCGAACCAGTGGATCACCGGTCCCGATGCGAGTTCGACTGCGAGTACCACCAGGCAGAACACCGGCCCCCACGCCAGCATGCGCCACCGACCACCGGGCTCGTGGAAGAGCACGAGCTCGTCGATGGGAGTCTCGCTGTTCATGTCACTGTTCATCTCGCTGTTCATCTCACTGCTCACGGACGAACCACTCCCGCGCCGACGGCCGATAGACCAGAACGGCTGCGACCACCAGCGCAACGGTGATCACCAGCAGCACGAACGGAAACACCAGCGCGGCGAAAGTCAGCAGCAGCGCGACGGCTCCGGACAGTGCCACCAGGGCGCGTCGGAACCTGCGGTCTCCGGCGCGGACGGGGCCCGACATCAGACCGACGGCCAAGCCGACCACTCCGAAGATGACCCCGAGTCCGCGGAACACCGTCAGGAAGGAATCGATCTGCTCGTCCGTCGCACCGCCGGTGGTGAACGACGCACGGATCTGGTCGGCGGGGAGCGTCAGGGCGATCATGCACACGACGATCAGCAGCACTGCCGAGGCCAACCACAGCCAGTAGGCGGCGGATACCACTCGGGGCCGGGCGGTCGGTGCGTCGGTGTCTGCGCTCACGCCAGACATCCTGCCACCGCGGGCGATCCGTGCGTTCGGCCGGCAGAGATTCTCGCCGACGCGACGCGCTCAGCCTGCAGAGATTCCCAGCGCCATGATTGCGATGGCGGCCGAGACGGCGAGCAGCAGCCCCAACAGGGCCCAGCCGGGGCGTCCGCTCTCGGCGGGACAGGCCTCGCGGTCGACGGCCGGTACTGCGGTCGGCTGCGCCATGCTCGCTGCTGCAGGGTTGTTGTCTGCCATGTCGATTCCGATCACTCGAGAAGATATCGAGAGTGATGCTAGTCACACAGCGGGGTGGGGGCCGCGAACACGCCCGAAACTATCGAGTTCTGAAAACTACCGCTGTCCCGAAGCGGCGACGAAGTATTCGTTGGATTCCCGACGGTGCATCAGGTAGATCGCCCCGGCGGCCAGCACTCCCTGGCCGATGCCGAGCACACTCATCACGATGTTCATCGCGCCCGCGCTCGACGCGATGGAGAACAGTTCCAGGATCGTGGTGAACACTGTGAACGATCCGATGACGGTGAGCAGCATGCGCGCCCACATCTTGCCCGCTCGCATTCGCTTCACCCAGAACAGGAACAAGGCCCCGAATCCCAGTACGACGAACACCGTGACGACGAGCATCACCGTCACCATCGACTGCGTGGACTCCACCGTCATGTCGGCGGCCGCGTCCTGCGCTGCGAGGTCGTCGAGCAAGGACTGCGCAAATTCCTCGCGCGCCCCGAACAGCGTCCACACCGATAACAGTGCCGAGAGCGCTCCGATCAGCGCCACTCCCCACCACAGGTGGCGAGCGGTCTCGACGTCGACGGGGGCCGGACGCGGGGTCGGCTCCAGCTCCGGTCCTGGCTGCGGGAACCCGTGCTCCATCTCCCAGCGCTGCCAATCCGGCTGCGGCGGTGGGTTACCCGGGGTGTTGCTGTCGGGGTTGCCGTCCGGGTTGTTGTTCGGAGGATATTCGTTCACAACCAGCCCGCCACTTCGGTAGCCCAATAGGTCAGTACGACATCGGCACCGGCGCGCCGGATGCCGACGAGCGATTCCAGTACCGCTGCGTCGCGGTCGATCCAGCCGTTCTGAGCGGCGGCGGTGATCATGGCATATTCCCCGGAGATCTGGTACGCCGCAACCGGAACCGGTGACATCTCGGCGACGTCGCGAAGAATATCGAGATACGACATGGCCGGCTTGACCATCACCATGTCGGCACCCTCGGCGAGATCGAGCTCTACTTCGTGGGTGGCCTCACGACGGTTGGCCGCGTCCTGCTGGTACGTGCGGCGATCGCCCTGCAGCGACGAGCCGACGGCTTCGCGGAACGGCCCGTAGAACGCCGAGGCGTACTTCGCCGAGTACGCCAGCTGACCGACCTCGACGTGTCCGGCTGCGTCGAGTCCGGCGCGGATGGCACCGACCTGCCCGTCCATCATTCCGCTGGGTCCGAGCAGGTGCGCACCGGACTCCGCCTGCGCGACGGCCATGTCGACGTACCGCAGCAGGGTGGCGTCGTTGTCGATCGAACCGTTCTCCCCCAGGACTCCGCAGTGCCCGTGGGAGGTGAACTCGTCCAGGCAGGTATCGGCCATGATGACGGTCGAATCCCCGAGGTCGGCCTTCAGCCGCGCCAGACCCCGATTGAGAATCCCGTCCGGGTCGGTTGCACCCGAGCCGGTCTCGTCCTTGTCCTCGGGCCTCGGCACCCCGAACAGCATGACGCCGCCGACGCCGGCCGCGACGGCCTCTTCGGCTGCAGCGCTCAGCGAATCCAGCGTGTGCTGATAGACCCCGGGCATCGAGCTGATCGCCCGAGGCTCACCGATGCCGTCGGCCACGAACATCGGCAGCACCAGATGCCGTGGCTCGAGCGAGGTCTCGGCCACGAGTCGACGCAGTGCCGGGGTACGGCGCAGGCGTCGGGGACGGTCGGTGGGGAACAAGCGAACTCCTTACGGACCGGGTGCTATTCGGCTCTTCTGGTGGGACCTAGCGCCGACGTGACTTCTTTCGCGGCGGGGGCAACGCACCCTCGGCGCGCAGGCGAGCCGCGTGCTCGGCGAGTGCCTCGACCAACGGTCCGACCTGAGCCGACTCGGGCTGCACGTCCACGCGCAGACCGAATTCGACGGCCGTCTCGGCGGTCTTGGGTCCGATGCACGCAACGAGCGTGCGGGCGTGTGGCTTTCCGGCGATGCCGACCAGGTTCCGGACGGTGGAACTCGACGTGAAGCACACTGCGTCGAAGCCGCCGGTCTTGATCATCTCGCGGGTCTCGGCGGGGGGCGGTGCTGCCCGGACGGTGCGGTACGCGGTGACGTCGTCGATCTCCCAGCCCCGTTCGCGCAGGCCCTCGGCGAGAGTCTCGGTGGCGATGTCGGCGCGGGGCAACAGAACTCGGTTGACCGGGTCGAAGACCTCGTCGTACGGCGGGAAGTCCTCGAGCAGTCCGAGCGAGCTCTGCTCACCGGAGGGCACGAGCTCGGGGTTGATGCCGAACGAGCGCACCTTCGCCGCGGTTGCCTCACCGACACAGGCGATCTTGACGCCGGAGAACGCGCGAGCGTCCAGACCGAACTCCTCGAACTTCTCCCACACGGCGCGCACGGCGTTGGTGGAGGTGAAGACGACCCACTGGTAGCGGCCGTCGACCAGGCCCTTGACGGAGCGTTCCATCTGGGCCGGGCTGCGCGGGGGCTCGACGGCGATGGTCGGGACCTCGATGGGGATGGCTCCGTGGGTGACGAGGCGATCGCTCATCTCCCCGGCCTGATCCTTGGTACGCGGCACCAGCACGGTCCAGCCGTACAGGGCGCGAGATTCCCACCAGGACATCTTGTTTCGGCCCGAGACGACCTTGCCCACGGTGACGACGAGTGATCCGACGAGCTCGGATCCGGCGTCGTTGAGGGTGGCGAGGGTGGCCTCGACGGTGCGCTGCTGACGGGTGGTGCCGCGGACGGTGATGGCCGCGGGCGTCTGCGGCGCGAGGCCGTGTTCGACGAGGGCACTGGCGGTTTCGGCCAGGTGACCCGACGTGGCATGCAGCACGAGCGGGCCAGGAGCAGCTGCGAGTGCTGCCCAGTCGACCTCGCCGCGGACGTCGGCCTCGGTGTGACCCGAGCCGAGTGCCATGCCTGCGTAGCTGGGGACGGCCGATCCCGACGGCAGGCCGGGGAGCACCTCGAACGGCACGTGCGTGCGAGCGACGGCGCTGACCTCGGCGATCACCGAGTCGGTCGTGAGCGGATCACCGGAGACCAGGCGAACCACGTCGTGGCCGTTCTTGGCCTCGGCGAGAAGGGTTTTGGCGACCTCGGCCGGTTCGCCGAGTGCCGGACGAACCTCGACACCGTTCTCACCCGTCTCCGGGTCACGCGGAACGTCGGCACCGACGAGGGCGGTGACACCCTTGTCGACGTCGGGGTCGGTGAACGCGAGCTCGGCCGCTCCGAGCACTTCCCGTGCCCGGACCGTGAGCAGAGCCGGGTCACCCGGCCCGGATCCCACGAACAGGATCCGTCCGTTGGTGTTCTTGCGGACTGGGCTCATCGGTTGTTCTCCAGTGCTGTCTTGTGTGGGTACTGCAGTTCTATCGGGGTTGCGGTGCCCCGTTTCGGAATCAGTCGAGCGGTGGCGATCGACTCTCTTCGCACCACCGGACGAGTCGCCTTGCGTTTGGCGCGTCCGCGGACGGGTGCCGTTATGGCCCTAGACATGAGATCCACCCTGTACCTGAGAACCGGCCTGTGCTGGTTCGGTGACTGAAACGAGTTCGCGCGCACCGAGATCGAGCAGTTCGCGGGCCAGTTCTCGGCCCAGCTCCTCGGCTCGGTCGGGTGATCCGACGATCGACGCGCGGATGGTGTCGCTGCCGTCGATGGCGGCGACGCAGCCCCGCAACGACAGTTCGTCGAAGATGCGGCCGTCCTCGTCGATGGATTCGACGACCTCTGCGATCGCGCCGACCGGAGCGGTGCAGCCGGCTTCGAGTTCGGCGAGCAACCCACGTTCGGCCGCCACGGCGGCGCGTGAGTGCGCGTCGTCGAGGGTGGCGATCGCGGTCACGAGATCGGTGTCCTCGACGCGACATTCGACTGCCAGCGCGCCCTGGGCGGGTGCCGGAAGCAATTGCACCGGGTCGAGCGCTTCGGTGACGACATCCAACCTGCCGATACGGGACAGGCCGGCGCGGGCGACGATGACGGCGTCGAGCTCACCCGACGCGACCTTGCCGATCCTGGTGTCGAGGTTGCCGCGCAGCGGCAGAACGTTCAATCCCTGTCCGAGAGCACGCAATTGAGCGATCCGGCGGGGCGCGGACGTGCCGACCTTCGCGTCGGCGGGCAGTTCACCGAGTACCAGTCCGTCCCGGGCGACCAGGGCGTCGCGAGGGTCCTCGCGAGCGGGTATGGCGGCGATGGTGAACCGGTCGTCGGCCGCAGTCGGTAGATCCTTGTACGAGTGCACGGCGATGTCGACAGTGCCGTCGGCCAGCGCCTCACGCAGCGCCGCGGTGAAGACACCGACGCCGATCGTCTGTACGGGCGCAGCAGAGAGGTCGCCCGCGGTCTTGACGATCACCAGTTCCGCCTCGACTCCGGCTGCCGCGAGGGCCACCCGAACGGTGTCGGCCTGGGTGGTCGCGAGAAGGCTTCCGCGAGTGCCGATCTTGACGATGCCGGTCATTCGGCACGCTCCTGACCGGTGGCATCGCTGGGGTAGGAGTCCGAGCGCAGATCGGTACGGCTGGCGGTGAAATCGTCGACCAGCTCCAGCGAGCCGATCTCCATCGGCATGGCAACCGCGTCGACCGAGCCGGGGCTCAGCTCGAACAACTCACGCAGCGCAGCGGCGTAGGAATCCCCGCCCGGCGTGCTGGCGAGTTGCTTGACCCGCACGGTGGGCGAATGCAGCAGCTTGTCGACGACGCGGCGCACGGTGCGGGCCACCTCGTCGCGCTGCGGCGAGTCGAGTCCGGGCAGCCGCGATTCCAGCCGCAGCAGCTCTCCCTCGACCACCTCGGCGGCACGCTGACGCAGTGCCGTGACAGTGGGGGTGACCTCGGCAAGTCGTTGTCCGGCAAGGTATCCCGAGAGTTCGCTCGAGACGATCTCGCGGGCCGCGGACGCGTCGTTCGCCGCGGCACCGGCAGCAGGATCACGCTGCAGGGACTCCATGTCGAAGACGGTGATGCCCGGCAGACCCGACACCGCGGCGTCGACGTCGCGCGGCAGACCGAGGTCGCAGATCACCAACGGTCGATCGGAGCCGCGGCGGGCGAGAGCGAGGTGGGCGTCGGCGATGGAGACCACGGCCCCCACCGCTCCGGTACAGGTGAGGAGGATGTCGGCCTCGGCGACGGCGTCGGCCAGGTTCTCGAGCGCGACCGAGGTTGCCGTGATGCCGTTGGAAACGGCGTTCTCGGCCAGGTGGTCGGCTCGCTCGCGGGTGCGGTTGACGACGGTCAGGCTGCCGATTCCGGCGCGGCCCAGGTGCGCGACGGCGAGTCCGCCCATCGCACCGGCTCCGAGGACGACGGCCTTGCGGCCGGCGAGGGAACCGCCGAACAGGTCCGCAGCGCGGTCGAGGGCGACCGAGACCACCGAGGCTCCGGCGGCGTCGATTCCGGTTTCGCTGTGCACGCGCTTGCCCACGCGCAGGGCCTGCTGAGCCAGTTCGTGCATCACCCGGCCCGATGCCTGCTGCCCGTCCGAGGCGGCGTACGCCGAGCGGATCTGGCCGAGGATCTGCTGCTCGCCGATGACCATCGAGTCGAGGCCACTGGCCACGGCGAAGAGGTGCTCGACGGCGGCCTCGCTGTAGCGGACGTAGGCGTGCTTGGTGAGGTCCGCGACCTCGAGACCGGAGTGCTCACCGAGAACTTCGCCGACGGCGGTCAGCGCGCCGTGGAACGCGTCCACGACGGCGTAGATCTCGACGCGATTGCACGTGGATACCACCATGACCTCGGAAATGCTTCCGCTGGCCATCAACTTGTCGGTCAGTTTCGGGCGATCGGTGTCCGTGATGGCGACACGCTCGAGGACTGCGACGGGAGCGCTACGGTGCGAAATCCCGACGAGAAGGACACTCACGGTGCAATCACCGATCCGTTTCTTGTCGAACTGTTGACTGGGCTTGGGTTGCCGGCGATGCGCGGGCCGTGACTGCGGCCGAGACGTGCCGTGGACGTGAGCGGGGGCGGCGAGACCGGCTGCGGTCGGGGCGCGGTGACGATGGCCGGACCGGCGATATCGGCAGGTCCGGAGACGTTGCGGGAGCTGTTGAAGGAGAGCACCTGCATCTCCACGGCCAGGTCGACGCGTCGCACCTCGACGTGCTCGGGGACGTCGAGAACCATGGGTGAGAAGCTCAGGATGCATTCGACGCCACCGGAGACGAGCTTCTCGGCGACGCTGCGCACGGCCTCGTCGGGGGTGGCGATGACGCCGATGGTCGCTTCCAGTTCGCGGCAGGCGACGACGAGTTCGTCGACGTGCCGGACGGTGAGTCCGTCGACGTCGGTGCCCACTCGCGCCGGGTCGCTGTCGAAGAGGCCGACCATCGTGAAGCCGCGTCGAGCGAATCCGCCGTAGCCCGCCAGCGCCTGCCCGAGGTTGCCGACTCCGGCGAGGACGACGCGGTGGCCGCGGTCCAGTCCGAGTGCGCTGTCGATCTTGGCGCGCAGGCGGGCCACGTCGTAGCCGACTCCGCGGACGCCGTTGGGGCCGAGGAAGGAGAGGTCCTTGCGCAGTTTCGCCGATCCGACGCCTGCTGCGGTGGCCAGTTCTTCACTGGAGACGATCAGAACGCCCTCGTCTGCGAGGATCGAGAGGACCCGCAGGTACGTCGCCAGACGGGTGACCGTAGCCTGAGGGATGACCCGCTCTACGCCGCTGGGCGACGGGCGCTCTTCGGTCACGTCTGGGGCTCCTCGTCCGAACGGCAACGACGGCCGATCTTCACGCTGATCCTGCGTTCGTGTCTATTTCACGGACGCTGTTCACACCACGGTAACTGCTTGTGAACGAATGAACAAAGTTGCGCACACCGGCCCTCACCTGCACACGCGAGAGCAATCACACGTTCTTAGGGTGCCCTGCCCGGGTCAGATCGGCCCGCAACCGCGGCACGTCTACCTCCCAGTAACTGTGTTCGATGCCGTCGAGCAGCACCACGGGCACTCGATCCCCGTACTCCGCACGCAGGTCAGGCGATTCCGCTGCCGCCTCGTCGACGTCGACGACGGTCACTGCCACGTCGAATTCGCGGCACACCTCGTTCAGGACCTCGAGCGCGTGAGTGCAGGAATGGCAGCCTGCACGGGTGAGAAGAGCCACGCCGGTGGGGGTCGTCTGCATGCCTCCACTGTGACACGGCCGTAACGGAGACGAAGGTCACAGTCCCCGGTCCCACGTGGGGCCGACCGACAGGGGTGGAGTGCTGCCCTTCGCCTGTCGTCCGGACAACCCCGACTAGGCTTGCGGCGAGCGACTCGACTGGGAGGTGGACAGAAGTGAGTGACGGGGGAACAGACCTGCCGATCGAGAACACGCCCGATATCGACATGGTCGATACGAACGATCCGCGCGAGGACAAGCAGTTCAAGCGCCGCATCCGCAGAATTCGCAATCCGTTCGGTCCGAGCGATGCCGAGGTTCGCGCCAACGTTGCGGGCCAGGCCAGTGCCGATGCCGCGCT
Organism: Rhodococcus sp. 05-2254-6; assembly: GCF_002258565.1. Taxonomy (NCBI): domain Bacteria; kingdom Bacillati; phylum Actinomycetota; class Actinomycetes; order Mycobacteriales; family Nocardiaceae; genus Rhodococcus; species Rhodococcus sp. 05-2254-6. Next base: position 10,469 of record NZ_NOZF01000152.1, on the reverse strand, counting down.
GGCGTTGCAGATCGAGTCCGAGGGGGCCGTTCCCCGGGATCTGACTGCTGCGGCCTTCTTCGACGTGGACAACACGATGGTGCAGGGCGCGTCGATCATTCACTTCGCTCGCGGGTTGGCCGCCCGGAAATACTTCACCAGCGGCGATCTGGCCCAATTCGCTTGGCAGCAGGTCAAATTCAGGGTCAGCGGCAAGGAGAACAGCGAGGATGTGGCCAGCGGACGAGAGAAGGCGCTCTCGTTCATCACCGGCCGTCCCACCTCGGAGCTGACCCGGCTCGGCGAGGAGATCTACGACGAGATGATCGCCGACAAGATCTGGGCCGGCACCCGGGCTCTGGCGCAGATGCACCTCGACGCCGGTCAGCAGGTCTGGCTGGTGACGGCCACTCCCCTCGAACTGGCCCAGATCATCGCCAAGCGTCTCGGCCTGACCGGCGCGCTCGGAACCGTCGCCGAAAGCAAGGACGGAGTGTTCACCGGCCGTCTCGTCGGCGACATCCTGCACGGCATCGGCAAGGCGCACGCGGTGCGCTCGCTGGCGGTGCGTGAGGGTCTCAATCTCAAGCGCTGCACCGCGTATTCGGACAGCCACAACGACGTGCCGATGCTCTCGCTGGTCGGCACCGCCGTGGCGATCAACCCCGATACCGATCTGCGTGAGCTGGCCAAGAACCGGGGTTGGGAGATCCGCGACTACCGCACCGGACGCAAGGCCGCCAAGATCGGTGTGCCCACGGCGTTGGCGTTGGGCGCGGTGGGCGGCGGACTGGCTGCGGTGATCGGCCGACGCAAGGCCTGATCGTCCGACCGCGGGTGATCAGAGAGTGAGCTGCATCAGCGTCAGGTCCAACCACCGACCGAACTTGACGCCCACCTGCGGCATCTGTCCGACGGTGGCGAACCCGAACTTCTCGTGCAGAGCGATCGACGTGGTGTTCTCGGACTCGATGAACCCCACCAACACGTGAATGTCGCTCGCTTTCGCTCGCTCGATCAACTCGCTCAGTAGCGCACTGGCCAGCCCGCGACGGTAGAAGTCTCGATGGATGTACACCGAGTGTTCCACCGAGTGTCGGTAGCCGCTCTTGACCCGCCACTGCCCGTACGACGCGTACCCGGCCACCCGGCCGTCGACCTCCGCGGTGAGTACCGGGTATCCCGCGGCGATCCTGCCCTCGAACCAGGCTGTGCGATCGGCGAGATCGACCTGTTCTTCGTCCCAGATGGCGGTGGTGTTGGCGACCGCATCGTTGTGGATGTCGAGAATCTCGGGTAGATCGGCAGCGGAAGTGTCGCGAATATGCACTGCCACACGATAACCCGAGCGTCTAACCCAGGAAGACGTTGCGCCTCTTGGCAAGCAGTCGATAGAGCGTGTGCTGAATGGTTTCGCGCACGTGGTCGGTCAACTCGAACAGCACCATCGGGTCCTCGAATGCGGTGGAGTCGTACCCGTCGGTGGGGATCGGCTTGCCGAATTCGATGTACCACTTGGACGGCAACGGGATCAGACCCAGCGGGCCGAGGTGCGGGAAGAACGGCGTCACCGGAAAGTAGGGGACGCCCATCAACCGGGCCAATGGTGCGATGTCGCCGATCTTGGGGTAGATCTCTTCCGAGCCGACGATGGAGCACGGGATGATCGGCACACCCGTCCGCAGAGCAGCCGAGACGAATCCGCCGCGACCGAATCGCTGCAACTTGTAGCGCTCGCTGAACGGTTTGCCGATGCCCTTGAACCCTTCCGGGAACACGGCGGCGACCTCGCCGGTACGCAGCAGTCGTTCGGCGTCGGGGTTGCACGCGAGCGTGTGCCCGGCCTTGCGCGCGATCGTGCCGACGCCGGGCATCTCGAATGCCATGTCGGCGGCCAACATTCGCAGAGGGCGGTGCGCCGGGTGGTGATCGCGTACGGCGACCGACGCCATCAGCGCATCGACGGGCACGACGCCCGCATGGTTGGCGACGACGAGCGCGCCGCCGTCGGACGGAATGTTCTCGATGCCCTTGACCTCGACGCGGAACCACTTGTCGAACAACGGCCGCAGCAACGGAAGCCAGACCGCGTCGGCGAAGTGCGGGTCGTAACCGAACTCGTCGACACTGTAGTCACCGGCCAGCCGCCTGCGAACGAACTCGGCCACCGAGGAGATCTGGTCGACGATCGTGGACTTGGTGTCGTCGATCATCGACAGCAACGGAGTGGGGAGCGAGGGCGTCACTGCCGACGCGTCGGCAGGAGCTGGGGCCGACAACGGCGTCGGCTCGCGAGGATCGGCGTAGGCGGAGGGGTGGCGTTCACGCGAGCCCGCAGCCGCTCGCGCCGAGCGGCCGGACGTGCCGCCGTGCAATGGAATCACTTTGGCCACTTCGCTCACCTGTCCCCTCCCGAACTACGCACCGCTCCCGAACCACGCACCGCTCCCGAACTACGCAGTGCCGCCAGCGCCCGCGCCGTGGACGCGCCTGTCTCTACGGCCGAGACCAGTCGATCTTCGACGCTGTCCACCCATTCGGTTCTGATGACAGGCCGCAGCGCTGCGCCTCGGACGAAGTCGTCGAATGCCTGAACCGTAGTCCACCGCGGCTCGAAGCCAAGGACGGACCGCATGCGGGTGGTGTCCAGTCCGCAGCCGAAGTGGAAGTAGTCGAGTTGCTCGGTGGTGAACTCGCGCATCATGCCGCCCATCAGTGCGCGGCCGACGCTCTTGAACAGCGGAAACGGCACCGGCACCTGAACGCGGCCGGCTCGGCGAATCGCCTGGGACAGCATGATCGTGCCGTCGGCTCCGATGTTGAACGTGCCCGCCGACCCACCGAGAGTCGCGCGCTCGAGCGCAGCCAGAGCGTCTTCCTCGTGCAGCAACTGCATGCGTGCGTCGCGACCGACGATGCTGGGAATCAGCGGCGAGGTCATGTAGCGCGAGATGGTGCCGTTCAGTCGTGGACCGATCAGCGGCGCCATGCGCAGGATCGACACCGCGATGTCCGGCCGTCGACGCCCGAGACCGCGAACGTATCCCTCGATGTCGATCGAGTCCCGCGCGTACCCACCGCTCGGGGGGCGTCGAGCACTCATCTCCTCGGTGAATTTCACCGGGTCCTTCGCGCTGCAGCCGTACACCGAGGACGACGAACGCAGTACCACCCTCTCGACGGTCGGTGACTTCTGGCAGACCGCGAACAGCTGCATCGCGCCGATGACGTTGAGGTCTTTCATCGTGGCGCGGCCGCCGGATTTCGGGGGTTTGGCGACGGTGGCGGCGTGCACGACGGTGTCGACGCCGGCATTGCGAATCACTTTGCCGATCAACGGATTACGAATGTCGGCGCGGACGAATTCCGCGCGTCCCATGCGGCGCAACAGATCCTTGCTCGGCGAGACCGCATCGACGGCGATGACGCGCTCGATGTTCGGATTCTGGGCCAGTCTGGTGACGAGGTAGCCGCCGAGGAATCGGCTCGCTCCGGTCACGAGGACCACTCGGGGCGCAGACGATCCACGATCGCTCGGACTCACTGCGCACCCCCAACGTCGGTTCCGCTGCAAAGCCTACTGGATCGACCGGGCTCGGCGCGGGTGAGAAGCAAAGCCCGTTCTCCGAACGGAAGAAGCCCGCCACCGATGGTGACGGGCTTCCCCATGAAGCAGATGACGGCAGGCTTATTTGCCGAGTTTCCTGCGCTGCACGCGGGTACGACGAAGCAACTTGCGGTGCTTCTTCTTCGACATGCGCTTGCGACGCTTCTTGATCACTGAACCCATGCGGGTGTCCTCACGTTCTTCTCTAGCGTTTTCGCGCACGCCGTTTGCGTACGCCTACCTGACAACCAAGCCCTGAGGGCTTCGAGCCAAAAGCCTTGGTCACCGAGCTGGCGCTGGGGCCACGTACTCGCCCACGGCTGCACACCGGCTGGCTGGCACGACGAGCGCCAATCCTACCGGTGTGAACCAGGACTTACGAAACCGGCCCCACGTGCACTACTAGCCTGCGTCGAAGTACGAGGTCTCGAGATAGTCGTGGACCGCCTTGGCGTGCACACGAAAAGACCGACCCACTCGTACAGCGGGCAATTCTCCGCCGTGCACCAGCCGGTACACGGTCATTTTCGAAACCCTCATCAGCGTCGCCACTTCGGCGACCGTGAGGAACTGCGTTCCGGCCAGGGCCGGTTGACCGTCCGGGGACGAACCCTTGGACGGCTTGTTTATAGACGCCATCAATCCACATACCTCCGGCACGTCTCATGCGGCAGGCTTCCCCTCCTGCCGAACAGACACGCACGTGCTGCCCCCGAGCCTATAGGGACAGATGGGGTTACTGCGACGGGTGTGGGGAAAAGATTTTTTATTCTGCTGTGATGCCCATCTCAATGGATCGGGCATTTGCGGCACCGAGGGCATCGAAAAACGCTGCTCGGACGCCCTTTCTCTCCAATTCACGCACTGCTGCGGCGGTCGTTCCGCCCGGAGAAGTCACCGCATATCGAAGCTCGCTCGCGCTCTCGTCGGAGCGATCGAGCATCGCCCCGGACCCCACCATCGTCTGAACCACGAGCGCCGACGCCACGTCGCGGCTCAATCCCAGGCCCACTCCGGCGTCGATCATGGCCTCGGCCACGAGGAAGAAGTAGGCCGGCCCGGAGCCGGACACGGCCGTCACGGCGTCGAGCTGGTTCTCCTTGACCACGACCACCTTGCCGACGGCCGAGAGGATCGAGCGCACGAGTTCGAGGTGCTCCGCGCGGGCGTACTTGCCCGGTGCCAACACGCTGACGCCCTCCCCCACCAGCATCGGGGTGTTGGGCATGACCCGAACGACCGGGAAGCCGGCGGGGAGCTTGGGCTCGAACTTGGCGGTAGGGACTCCTGCGGCCAGCGAGACGATGAGTTGTTCGCGATCGCCGTCGAGTTCGATCTTCGTGATCTCGGTCAGTGCCGCTTCGACGTCGGCCGGCTTGACCGCCAGCACGATCACATCGGCTCCCTCGGATGCGTCGCCGACGGTGGTGGTCAGTACTCCGAATTCCTTGGCGATCTCCTTGGCGCGGGCCTCGGACTTCTCGGCGACCACCAGATCGCGCACTGCGTGGCCGGACTCGAGGAGTCCCGCAATCAACGCCTCACCGATCCGTCCGCCGCCGATCACTGCAATTCTCGTCATACGACCAAGCCTGCCATGTCAGTTCGAGCGCGGCACCATCGCCAACTGTCTGCTCTGCACCACGACGGCACCGGTCGAATCCAGCACCACGTGGTCCTCCTCGAACCAGGTGCTGCCGATGACGGTGCTGGTCGCCGCCACCCGCAGCCACCCCGGTGCCGGACGGCGTCGCAGGTAGGTCGTCAACTGCACGGTCGGAGCCCAACCGAACATTCCGCGGTTCATGGTCACCGGAGCCGAGATGTCTCCGGTCATCAGTGCGAACAGCACTGCGGTGTCGAGGTCGGCCTCGTCGCCCGCGAATGGACGCACCCACAGTCGAATCTCCGCCTCGCCCTGCTGGCCGGTCAGGAACGACGCCGACGACGCGTCGATCCGCATCTCGCAGCCCTTGGCGACGTGCACGATCGACGCCATCGGATGATCGCCCGCCACCGCGAGGGTCTCCGCCGGCGGTTCGGCTGCCATCGACGCCAGCGACGTCGGCGTCTCGTGGTGGGGTTCCTCGGAATCGGGACGACCGAGGGTCACCACCGCCCGCACGGCAACGCGTCCGGCCTGGGTGAGTTCGACGTCGACGTGCGAGACCTGACGGCCGCGCTTGCGTACCACCGTCGTCAGCGCGACCTCGCCGGGATCGGGAGCGGCCAGGTAGCTGACGCTCACCGCGAGCGGCTGGATCTCGGCCTGCTCCGGGTCGGTCGTGACGATGTGCTTGCGCGCTGCTGCCGCGCAGACGGCGAGCATCACACCGCCGTGCACCTTCGGACCGATGGTCCAGGTGGAGTCGATCGCGCCCGCGAACGACGCGGTGTCGGCGGCGACCTCGAGCGCGGTCAGGGTGGTGGCGGCGGTGAAGGGGCTGGCGGAACTCATTTCCGACAACTTACCGGCGGCCTCAGGACAGGTGTGCGCGGGCGAACTGCAGTGCTTGCCCGAGCATCGAGGAACGCTCGGGGACCGTGCGCGCGTTCTGTGTGTTGATCTCGATCACTGCCTGTCCCTCGAAGCCGCGGCGCACCAGTTCGGTGCACACCTCCACGCACGGTTGACTGCCGTGGCCGGGGATGAGGTGCTCGTCCACCGATGCGCCCCGGCCGTCGGCCAGATGCAGGTGCGCGATGCCCTCGCCCATCCGGTCGAGCATCTCGAGCGCGTCCGAGCCCGCGGTGGCCGTGTGCGAGAGGTCGAGGGTGTAGTGCCCGTGGCCGACGTCGGTCGGGTCGTAGGACGGCGAGAACGCCGACAGTGCGGCCCCCGGACCACCGCGTCGTTCGAGTCGCTGTGCGGATTTCTCCTTGCGCCCGAAGAAGCGATCGGCGCGCATGGGGAACATGTTCTCCACGGCGACCACCACGTGCGAGTTCGATTCGAGTTCGGCGACCTGATCGGCAAAGCCGTCGCTGTACTTGCGTTGCCACCGGAACGGTGGGTGCACCACGACCGTCGCCGAGTCCAGCTTCTCGGCCGCCTCGACCGAGCGGGCGAGTTTGGCAACCGGATCGGATCCCCACACTCGCTGCGAGATCAGCAGACACGGCGCATGGATGGCCTGCACCGGCATCGAGTACTCCCGCGAGAGCGCGGCCACCGCGTCGACGTCCTGGCTGACGGACTCGGCCCACACCATCAGCTCGATGCCGTCGTACCCGAGCTCCGCCGCATACCGGAACGCCGCCTCGGTGTTCTGCGGGTAGACCGACGCCGTGGACAGTCCTACCTGAATTCGCTTCGCGCCCATCGGTGTGCCGACTCAGCCGGTACTGAGCTGGAAGGCGAGCGGACCGAGCGTGACGAATACACCGACGGCGATCGCGATGACGATCGAGATCAGATCGTCGGTGCGTCGCAGAATCCTCACCACCGCGACAAGTCCGACGATGACCAGCACCGACAGCACCAGAGCGACCCACGGCAACACGTCCCACAGTTGCTCGAAGCCCTTGAACAGCAGCGCGCCGACGGCGATCGACACCACTGCCTGACCGATCAGCACCAGCCATTGCCGGACGGCACCGCCCTTGCCCTTGACCGCCGCTGCCCGGCGGTCGGTGCGCGAGGCCGCAGTCGCGCTGTCGGCCTCCGCGTCCGACGCGGTTTCGGTGTCGGCCTCGACGTCGGTCGCGGTCTTCGGTTCGTCGTCGATCTCCGGCTTCACGAGATCGACGACCTCGGTGGCGGCGGACGTATCGACCGCCGACTCGTCGGCCGACTCGGCCGTCGTATCGTCGGTGCGTCGGATGCGCGGAGACACCGCGGTCTTGGCCACGTCGTCGACGTCGACGAGCGCGGCACGCGGAGCGACGTCGGTGTTCGGCTCGACCACCTCGACCTGCCGCGAGGCTCGGAATCCCACAGGCTTGCGGGCCCGGCCCTGCTCGGCCGGGGTGGATCCGTACGGAAGCCGATCCGACGCAGGCACCGTGGACACAGCCGGGCGCTTGGACCGTTCGGTGTCGTCGTGTGAGCGGTTCAGCAGGTCACCGGCAACCGTCGTGGATCCGGACAGCAGTTCAGGCTCGGGCTGCTGCTTCTCGCGCTTGCCTGCCGGTTGGAACGGGGTGGGGCGAGTGGTCTGCGGCTTGGCCGGTTGCGGCCGCGAGGAGACGGCGGCGGGTGCATCGTCCTCGGCCGTATCGCTGCTCTGCGGCGCGGCCGGGGCGACGTCGGGCGTCTCGGGCGTCTCGGGCTCGGACGCGTCGGGAGCCGGGGACTCGACCACCGGGGCGCTGCGGTTGCCGGGCTCGTCGCGTACGACGGGGATCTCACCGGTCAGCTCGGCGACGGAGATGCCGCCCTTGACGCCGCGGCGACGGCGACCGCCTGCGCTCAGGTTCGTCTTCTGACCGTTTCGAGCCAGCAGCTCGGCAACCGAGATCTGTCCGGTGTCCTCCGGGTTGGTGTCGCTCATCTCGAGCTCACCACCGGATCGCCGTCGGTTTCGGGGTCCAGCTTCCTCAACATCAAACCTTCCTTCAGCGCCCACGGGCATATCTCGGGTGACTTCGTTGTCGATGCCCGCATGCTCGCCTCCGCTACCAGAGCCCCGGCCACCAGTGGTGGCGACCTGTCGGCGCTGACACCTTCCAATTCTGCACGGTCGGCCACGACGATCCGCGTTACGAACGCTACGAGTCGCCTCGAGCCGCGTCCGTACCGGCGTCGAGCACCCCTATTCGCACATGCCCACGGTACTGGGTCTACCGTCGTCGTTTGTGACAGCAGGTCGTGAGCAGCAGTCGTTCGCTGCAGAGGTCGAGATGGATTTCCCGCGAGAATGGGTCGAGTTTCCCGACCCCGACAATTCGGAACATCTCATCGCTGCGGATCTGACGTGGTTGTTGTCCAACTGGACCTGCGTGTTCGGAACTCCGGCATGTCAGGGAACCGTCGCGGGCCGACCCGACGACGGTTGCTGCTCCCACGGCGCGTTCCTGTCCGACGAGGACGACAAGCGCAAGCTCGACGAGTCCGTGAAGTTGCTCACTCCGCAGGATTGGCAGCTCATGGACAAGGGTCTCGGCAAGAAGGGGTACGTCGAATACGACGATCTCGACGACGAGCAGTCGCTGCGGACGCGGCGCTACAAGGGTGCCTGTATCTTCCAGAACCGTCCCGGGTTCGAGGGCGGAATCGGGTGCGCGCTGCATTCGATGGCGCTGCGCAAGGGCATCGAGCCGCTCGAGGTCAAGCCCGACGTGTGCTGGCAGCTGCCGATCAGGCGCACCCAGGACTGGGTGACGCGGCCGGACGGCTCCGAGATCCTCAAGACCACGATCGGCGAGTACGACCGACGCGGCTGGGGCGAAGGCGGTCTCGATCTGGACTGGTACTGCTCGGGCTCGCCCGATGCGCACGTCGGATCGAAGCAGGTGTTCGAGTCCTACAAGCCCGAACTGACCGAGCTGCTCGGCAAGGCCGCCTACGAGGAATTGGCGTCCCTGTGCAAGCGCCGCCGCGGTCTTGGTCTGATCGCGGTGCATCCGGCCACCCGTGAGGCGCAGCGTCGATAGAGCGGCTGCGCCGCACGTGAGCGAAACCTCGTAGCCCACTACGAGTTTCCGCTCACATGCCGCAGGCTCTATCCCTCGAGTTTGTAGCCCAGTCCGCGCACGGTGACGAGGTGTTCCGGCTTGGCCGGGTCCGCTTCGATCTTCGAGCGCAGTCGCTTGACGTGCACGTCGAGGGTCTTGGTGTCGCCCACGTAGTCGGCTCCCCACACGCGGTCGATCAACTGTCCGCGGGTCAGCACTCGACCGGAGTTGCGCAGCAAGTATTCGAGCAGATCGAATTCCTTGAGCGGCAACGTGATCTGCTCGGATCCGACCATCACCACGTGGCGTTCGACGTCCATGCGCACCGGTCCGGCTTCGAGCACTCCGGTATCGACTCCGCCGTCGACCTCGGCGTCGGAGCCGCGCCGCAACACTGCGCGGATGCGGGCGATGAGTTCGCGTGCCGAGTACGGCTTGGTGACGTAGTCGTCGGCACCGAGTTCGAGTCCGACGACCTTGTCGATCTCACTGTCACGTGCGGTCACCATGATCACGGGAACGCCTGAGCGCGAACGCAATTGCTTGCACACGTCGGTTCCGCTCATGCCGGGGAGCATGAGGTCGAGCAGCACGATGTCTGCTCCTGCGCGATCGAATTCCGCGAGTGCCGACGGTCCGTCTCCGACGACCGTGGCCTCGAAACCTTCCTTGCGGAGCAGGAAGGCCAATGGATCGGCCAACGACTCTTCGTCTTCCACGATCAGAACGTTGGTCACTGATTCTCTCTTTCTGTAACCGAAGCGTCGTCTTCTTCTTCGAAGTACGCAGGGATCTGGAGGGTGAAGGTGGATCCGGTGCCCAGCTTGCTCCACAGCGAGATGCTGCCGTTGTGGTTGGCTGCGACGTGTTTGGCGATGGCCAGGCCCAGGCCCGTGCCACCGGTTGCCCGCGACCGAGCTTTGTCGACGCGGAAGAATCTTTCGAAGACGCGTTCCTGGTCTTCCTTGGCGATGCCGATGCCGCGGTCGGTGACGGCGAACGCCACGTTGTCTCCGCGCAGGGCTCGGCTCACCGACACCGGCGCACCGTCCGAGGAGTAGGCGATGGCGTTCTGAATGAGGTTGGCCAGGGCCGTCACCAGCAGCGCTTGGTCGCCGAGAACTTCGAGGCCGCTCGGGTGGTCGGTGGTGACGGAGATTCCGGCGTTTTCGGCGGCAAGGTCGTCGCCGAATCCAAACGGCTCGGCAACATGGTGACCGAACTGATCGCACTCTCGCGACTGCAGGGTGCCGAGAAGCTACCCGAC
>NZ_NOZF01000063.1:0-29680 GCF_002258565.1 Rhodococcus sp. 05-2254-6 | reverse complement strand
TCGCGCTGCTTCTGTGGTGTCGAGACAATCCCTGGGCTCGTGCGCAACTGGGCCACGACGATGCGCGGGAGTTGCTGCGCCCACCCAGGCTGCGCGAGCAGCGAATTCGGTTCGACCTTCTTCTCACACGCCATGATGACCAGCTCCGGTTCGTCGGTCTCGCTCGATCGGCGCGGGACTCTGATCACCGGCAGGTCACCTCGGTGCGGTACTGCTGGATTCGGATGCTCCTCCAGGCGCAGATCCGCAATGTCGCTCCAGGGCAAGACCTTCACGTCGTTCGACACCTTCCACCCACGACGTCGATAAATCTGTTGGACAATACCTTCGGGGTGCAGAGAGATCCTGGTGCGGTTGACGATGACGAACCCGAGCACGAACCACACCAGGCATGCCGGCGCGCCTATCGCCGTCAGCAACTCGGCCCTCTCTTGACGAGGGTCCGGTCCGTCATCTCTGAATACGAAGTAGGACAGCCCCACCACCGACGCGAAGGCGAGTAGACCTGCCCGGACCACGAAGTCCCCGCGCCCGGGCACCGACAGACCTGCGCCGACGCCTGCAACGTCGACCCGCCGCACGAAACGTGACAATCGCGCAGCTCCGATGCCGGACATCGGCACCGCCATCCCCAAGGGAAGGAGCACGAAGAACGCGAGCCACAACAGTGCCAGGAGGCCGCCTACGCCCGTCCTGGCAACCACAGGGACAGCGGCAACCAGCAGTCCCACCACTGCCGTACAGATGCCGAAAACTGCTGCGAGCCAGCCGAGGTGGACACTGCGCCACCTCCGCACCCACACAGGTCCCGGATTCGCTGTCGCAGGCATGTTCGCGCCTGTGTCCTCACGATCGGTCATCGCAGTGTCCATTCGAAGACCTTCGATACGCCGTGGCTGACGGAGCCCCCGACCAGGGCACCCAACGCGACGCCTGCGGCAGCACCGACAACCGTGCCCGGCCCGGGAAACACCGAACCCGCGGCGCCACCGACTCCCACCAGGGCACCGGTCACGTAGCTCGCAGCTGCGAGGCCGGCGGCGGTACTCGCCGTATTGACCGCAATCGCCTCAGCGGGGCTCACCCCCTCATCGATATCGTGGCCAATCGAGGGCACCGTTCCCGCCACCGCGCCGAACGCCCCCAACCCCCGACCGATGTTCTTGGCAACATCGTCGACGGAACCGACACCCGGAAGTTCGAGAGTCCTCCTCGTCACGTCGGTCATACCACCGATGACGGTGGCTGCTGCGGTCGTCGGCCAGTCCGGCATCCACGAGAAGGATCCGTCCGGGTTCTCGACGAGCTGCCCGGTCGGGTTGGTGAGCGCAATCTCGGTCAGCAGCTTCGTGGGCTCGGCCAACTGCTGCGCAGCGTCGAGTGCGGCCCTGTCGGCCTGTCTCAGAGCTCCCTGAATATCCTCGGTCAACTGCGCTGCACCAGAGCGTAGTTCGTCGGCCTTCCGTATCTTTTCTTCACCCAGGACGTCCGGTATCAATGCGATCATCCCGTCGGGATCCACTACACCGTCGGCCCGAACGGCGAACCCGCTCGCCGTCGCCGCCGAGACCTGCGCCTGCAGGTGGGCCTTCGCAGCATCGACCATTCCTGCTGCGGTCTCGAATGCTCTACCGAGTGAATCGATTTCACTGCACACCGAGCTCATCCGAGAGCATTCGCTCACCACACGCTCGGCTGCGGCATCGGCTGCTTCACCGGTCCACGTCTCGGCCAGTACGTCCTGCTCCTCCAGCACTCCGGAGCGCTGGCCGTTGACGCGCTCGACGATCTCCGACAACTCGATCATCGTCTTGCGCATCGACTCCGGCTCCCAACCCGCGACGTGCGGGACCGTCGGGGTCATTTCGGCTGGTCCATCGCTGCGAGGCGGCGGGCGAGTTCGTCGTCGGCGATCTCGTAGTTCTGCGCGACGCCGCGGGCGATGTCCGCGACGCATTCGGCCCGCCCGGCCAGAGCTGCAACAGCTCCGGCCGCCGCAGCTGCCGCCGCCGCACATGCTGCGTGAAAGTCACTACCCTGCAACGCATTCTCCGACGCACGGAACGGAGCAAGAGCATCCACCTCACGGATCACCCCGCCAGTTGCCGACAACACATTCGAGAACTGCCGCAGGATCGCTGGATCCACATTCACTGTCATGACGCTCCCCCGAGTTGCACCGTGGCGACGCCCGGTGAATCGGCGTCATCGGGTTTGACGCGAGTGTGCCCCGATCGGTTCCCTCCGGCCGCTTCGAGAAACGTTCATGGGCATCACGGTGATGAGCACCGCCCCGTCATCGCCCAGTCACCGCCCATTGGACCTACCGCGGCAGGACTGCCCGCGTCGCGCTGAGTAGCGCGGACTCGGCTCAGTGCTGTGGGTCGTAGCCCGGAACTTGCGCCAGAGTCTCGAACGTTCGCGCTCGGCCCCATTCGACGTGTGCGAACGCAACAGCGGCAGCCAATTCCGTGTCCCCCTTGGCGATGGCGTCGACGAGGGAGACATGCTCCCCGTGGCGCAGCGACGGGTCCCGTTCGAGATTGGCCATGTTGAGTCGATTGCTGCGCTCCCGCAACGGTTCCATGATGACCGGGAACAGCCGGTTGGCGGACAATGCCTCGATCCCCGAGTGCACCCCCGAGCTCGCGTGATGGAATTCGAGCAGATCACCCCGGTCGAGCGCTGCACCTGCACGGGACACGGCGTCGACCAACGACGACGAGTCCGCGCCCGCCGCCACAGCGGACGCTGCCCGGCGAGCAACGAGCGGCTCGAGCGCGGACCTGATGTCGTACAACTCGTCGACGGAACTTCTGGTCACTCCTGTCACCACGGCAGGGCGTCGCGGCGACAGCGTCACCAACCCTGCTGCTTCGAGCAATGGAAGCGCCTCGCGAATCGGGACCCTCGACACTTGCAACTCGGTTCCCAGATTGCGCTCGCTCAGCGTTTCACCAGGCCGGAGGCGGCCGTCGAGGATGCGTGTTCTGATCGCGTCGAACACCGATCGCGACAGCGATTCGCGACCTTCCGTGGATGCCATGATGCTTGTATACCAGCGAACTGTAGGTATACCGCGCATCCGCCAGCGTCATCGGCAAGCTTTGTCCAACGAAGACCTAGACAGCAAGAGCCAGGTGAGAGGACCTGGAAACACAAGCGTTACCGCCGAGAAACCATTCGCGGTCCAATGCTCCGTAAATTCTCCGTTGTTGGTATACCACTTAGCGAGAGGCACTGGGATGAGCGTCCCGACCAGGAACGAGAAGCCGTCACCGATCGACCCACCGCCCGAGGCCGGCAGCCTCAGTGAACAGATCGAGGCGTCGTACTCGAAGATCGGCCTCACCACAGCGCACTTCGGCATCGTCGCCATGGTCCTGTTCGGTGTGTTCTTCGATGCCATCGAACAGAATGCCGTCGGCATCACCGGACCGCTCCTGCGTGAATCCTGGGGCCTCGGCGGAACCGAGATCGGACTGCTGAACACCGCGACGTTCACCGCCGTCGCCCTCGGGCGCATCCTGGCCGGAGCGGTGATGGACCGTTTCGGTCGTCGAACCCTCCTCGGCGCAAACCTGCTCGTCTTCGCGTTCGGCTCGCTACTGTGCGCATTCGCACCCAACTACGAGGTGCTGGTGGGCGCTCGATTCCTGGTCGGGCTCGGACTCGGCGGTGAGATCGCCGTCGCGGTGATCATGCTCTCCGAGTTCTTCTCCGCCAAGCATCGCGGTACCGCGGTCGGCATGATCAACGTCGCAGCCGCAGGTCTGGGCAACATGCTCGCCCCACTGTTCGGGGTCATCGTCTTCGCCATCTTCACCGGTGACGACCGCTGGCGTTGGCTGTTCGGTCTGCTGGTACTGCCCGCACTCGCGGTCGTGTTCTATCGCCGCTCGCTTCCGGAAACACCTCGCTTCCTCGCAGCGACGGGCCGGGTGGCCGAGGCCAACACCGTCATCAACCGCCTGGCGCAGGGCAAGCTTCGCGGCACCCTCGACTCCGAGGTTCAGTACTTGAACGTCGACACCACGGTCGATGATCACGCCGCCCCGCGCGCACGGTGGACGGAGATGTTCGGGCAGCCTTACCGCAGAAGCACTCTCGCCCTCGGCATTGCCGTCTGCATGTCCTACGCAGCACAGATCTCGATGCTCACGCTGATCCCCGTCATCCTGACCGAGCGGGGAATGTCGATCTCGAGTGCGCTCTGGTACACCCTCGTGATGCAGTCCGGGTCGTTGATCGGCGCGCTGACCGCCGCACTCATCGCTCGCAAACTCCCCCGCAAGGTGACGCTGACCGGTGGCGCAGTGCTCGGTATCGTCGCCGGGCTCGGATTCGGCTTCTTCGCAACGTCGATCGGCCTCGTACTGTTCTTCGGTGCCCTGTTCAACTTCTCGGTCATCATCCTCAACACGACGATCTGGCTCTTTGCACCCGAGCAGTACCCCACACGAATCCGTGGCCTCGCGACGTCGGTGATCCTGGCGTTGGGCTCCCTCTCCGGCGGACTGTTCCCTCTCATCGCCGGAGCCGTACTGGACTCGTCCGGCGTGGGTGCCATGTTCGCGATGCTGGCCGGCCTGTTCATCGTGTGCGGAATTGCCGTGCAGTTCCCGAAAGAGACCTTCGGACAACCCATGCCGGAAGATGGCTGAGCAGTGAAGATTCTCGTGATCAACCCCAACTCGAACACTGCAACGACGCAGCTGCTCGTCGACGTCGCACGAAGTTGGCTCCACGACACAGAATTCACCGTCGTCGGGGTCACCGCGGGTAACGGACCGGCGATGATCACCGGCACCGAACAGTTGCGTGCTGCCGGACCGGATGTCGTAACCGCGGCCCTCGACGCGATCGAGCACCATGGCCCGGCAGCGGTGATCGTCGGCGCGTTCGGTGATCCCGGTGCCGCCGAACTCCGAACCCTCGTCGACATTCCGGTCGTCGGGATCGGCGAGGCAGGAATCCTGCACGCTGCACGAGGTGGTCGGCGCTTCGCGATCGCCACCACCACAGCCGATCTCGCCGCCCAACTCGATGCACTGACCCGTGCCACCGTGCCCGACGGCGATTTCGCGGGTGTGTTCCTCACCGCGTCATCGCCGTTGGTCCTGGCCGAGGACCTCGCATCGAGCGTCGTCGAACTGGGAGCAGCGGTCGATGCAGCAGTCGCCGCCGGAGCGACGGCGGTCGTCATCGGCGGCGGTCCGTTGAGCGATTCGGCCCGGCGGCTGGCACTGCGCACCGACGTGGACGTCATCGAGCCGGTTCCGAGTGCCGTTGCGATGGTCGTCGACAGAATCTCGAACGCGGTACGCAGCTGAACTATCGACGTCCGAAGGCCCTGGACACCAGCCAGCCCTCGACCATTCCCGCGAGGAAGATGCCCGCGATCGGTGCGTACTTGCGCACCGGTTCGGGCACCAGGCTCATCGCGTTCAATTCGCCGCCCATCGGGCTCGCAACAGCAGCCTTCACAGCTGCAGGCGTGGTCGATTCGGCCGTGGCCGAACCACTGAGCAGCGCACCGAGATTGACGGCGAACTGTTGCAGGACCTTGTTCGACACCGCGACGATCGCGCCCTTGCCGAACGAGACTATCTTTCCGCTGATCACCAGATCGGTATTCAGGGTCAACCGCGAACGATCACCGAGCGCCTCGACCGCCAGATCGACCTGGGCCTCGGCGTCGCCGTTGCCGTGCGAGTCCGCCCCCTTGGCTTCGAGTGTGAGCGTGCGGGTCTCCGCGTCGACCTCGAGGAACCGAATCGTGCCGGCGTACGACGCGCTGATCGGGCCCACTTTGACCTTCACACCGCCGAGGTAGGTCTCGCCGTCCTTACCGGTGATGGCCGCCCCCGGTACGCAGGTCGCGACTTTCTCGACGTCGTTGATCAGCCGGAACACGTCCTCGGCGGACGCGTCGATATCGAGTGTATTGGTCAGTATCACTTACGAACTCCGTTCACACAGCCGGCGCAGCGTCGCTGCTCGGCGCACGAGTCGATGGCCTCGACGATGGTCTGGTACCCGGTACAGCGGCAGTAGTTCGACGCCACCACCTCGCGGATCTGTTCCTTGGTGGCATCGGGGTTGTCGGCGAGGTAGCCCTCGGCCAACATCAGGAACCCCGGTGTGCAGAATCCGCACTGCAGACCGTGGTGGTCTGCGAAGGCCTGCTGCAGATCGTTCAATTCACCGTCGATGCCGAGTGATTCGACGGTCTCGATGTCCGAGTTCTCCACCTGCGCTGCGAACGTCAGGCACGCGCGGGCCGGCTTGCCGTCGATCAGCACGGTGCAGGCTCCGCACACGCCGTGTTCGCAGCCGACATGGGTTCCAGTGAGCTGGAGATCGTGGCGCAATACGTCGACCAGAGTGCGGCGTGGTTCGGTGATCACCTCACGGACGGTGCCGTTGACGTTCAGTTCGATCAGTTGTTTGTTGCTCATGGCCTGCCCTTCGCCAGTGCTGCCTGTATTGCCACGGGGGTGATCGGTGTGTCGTTCAGTTCGACTCCGGTGGAGCGCAATCCGTCGTTGACGGCGTTGAGCACGGCGGCGGGTGCACCGATCGTTCCGCCCTCACCGGCTCCCTTGGCTCCGGATTCGGTGAACAGGCAGGGAGTTTCGAGGTGGTGGATCTCGATGTCCGGGATCTCGCAGGCAGTCGGCACCTTGTAGTCGATGAAGCTGGCACACAGTGGATTTCCGTGATCGTCGTACGACACCTGCTCGAACAACGCCCCGGCGATGCCCTGGGCGATCCCACCCCGGCACTGGCCCTCGACGATCTTGGGGTTGATGGCGACGCCGCAGTCCTCGACGCACACGTACTTGAGGATCTCCACTCGGCCGGTGCCCTCGTGCAACTCGACCACAACGCCGTGGGTGGCGTTGGAGAAGGTGCCGTCGTTGAACACGTCGAAGCTTGCCGTCGCGGACAATCCGGGTTCCACGCCCTTCGGCAGCAGCTGCGCCTTCAGATACGCGACGTCGGCGATGTCCGGGTAGGTAACGTACTTCGAGTGGTCGTCGCGCTGACGTACGCGCCCCGATGCCAACTCGACGTTGTCGTCGCGAGTCTCCAGCAGGTGCGCTGCGATCTCACAGAGCTTGTCTCCCAGCTTGTTCGACGCCAACGCCACCGCACTGCCGCCGATGGTGATGGAGCGAGAGGCGAACGAGCCGAAGCCGTAGGTGATCCGATCGGTGTCGCCCTGCACGATCTTGACCTGTTCGACGCCGATGCCGAGGCGATCGGCGACGATCTGCGCCATCGTGGTCTCGTGGCTCTGCCCGTGGCTCATCGTTCCGGTGGTCACGACGACCGTGCCGGAGGTGTCCATCCTGACCTCCGAAATGTCGAACCCGGGCACCACGTTCATCTTGCGCGCCGCGAATGCGCTGCTGCCGTAGCCGGTTCGCTCGCTGAAGCACGAGTATCCGATGCCGATGTGCCGGCCTTCGGCGGTTGCCCGGTCCTGGAGGTCGTACCAACCGCCGTCACGGAGGGTCTGCTCGCACAGGTTCAGCGCCTCGAGGTACGAGCCCGGGTCGTAGGTGATGTTGTTGACGCCCGTGTACGGGAAAGCGGTGATGACGTTGCGCCGCCTGATCTCCACCGCATCGAGGTTCAACTCACGGGCCGCTCGCTCGAACAACCGCTCCATCACCATGACGTACTGCGGGCGGGACACCCCGCGGTACGGCGCAGTCGGTGCCTTGTTGCTGAACACGGAACGGCCCCGCACCCGGTACGCCGGAACCTGGTACACCCCGGGCATTTCCGCTGAGGCCATCAGCGGCTCGATGCCGGCGGTGAACGGGTAGCAGGAGTACGCGCCCATGTCGCACACGACGTCCGCGTCGAGGCCGAGGATGTGTCCCTCGGAATCGAATGCTGCTCGCACGTCGTACTGCTGTTCGCGCGCCAGGAACGACGCCGTCAGTGCATCTTTGCGGTCCTCGATCCATTTCACGGGACGGCGGAGCTTCAACGCAGCTGCGGCGACGGCGATCTCCTCGCGTCCGACGACGCACTTCTGCCCGAAGCCGCCGCCCATGTCGGGTACGACGACGCGCACCTGGCGCTCGTCGAGCCCGATGCACTGCGCGGTGACGGTACGAACCTGGTGCGGAACCTGCGTACAGATGTAGATGATCAGCTGCTCGTCGCGATCGTCCCAGTACGCGATGCATCCACGGGTCTCGAGCGGAAGCGCGTTCTGGCGGCCGGTGCGTGATCGCACGGACACGACGGTGTGCGCGTCGTCGAAGATCTCGTCGACGCCGTCGGTGGCGAACATCTGCACGTCCACGACGATGTTCTTCGGAACCGAATCGTGAACCAAAGGCACGCCCTCGGACATGGCCTGATCTGCGGAGGTGACGGCGGTGACGGTCCGGTACGACACTCGTGCCGCCTCGAGCCCGTCCTCGACGCTGTAGGCATCGGCGGCGACGACGATGGCCAGTGGCTCACCGACGTAGCGCACCACGTCGTGCGCCAGCACGGGCATGTCGGTGGGCACGAATTCGCTGAGCGGACGCGACAATTCGGCGCGGATCGGCTGCAGGTCCAGGTCCGCCGCGGTGAATACGCCGCGCACTCCTTCGACTCCGGCGACATCACCGACGTCGAGATCGGTGATCGATCCGGCCGCGACGGTGCTGCGGACGAACTGAGCGTGCAACATTCCCGGCATCGCGATGTCGTCGACGAATCTGCCTCGACCGGTGAGCAACCGCGGATCCTCGCGGCGTGCGACCGAGGTGCCGACGAATTTCGGCGTGAGAACCTGATCGACGCTCACGTGGGCACCCCCTGCGATACCAGTGCGTCGCTGCACGCTTCGGCGACCAACGTGCGCACCAGGGTGCGGCGGTACTCGGCGGTGACCATGCCCTCGTCCTCCAGTTCCAGTGCTTCGGCTGCGGCGTCCGCGCAGTCCGCGAAGGTCCCGCCTGCGGCCAGGACGGCTTCCCCAGCCGGCGATCGCACGGGAGTTGCTCCCACTCCCGCGAGGGCAACCCGCCCGCCCACCACGGCCACGCCGTCGAGATCGAGGGACACCGCTGCGCCCACGATTGCGAAATCTCCCTGTCGCTCGGCGTATTCGGTCACCGCAGCGTGCGGTGCCGGGTTCGGGAACACGATCTCGACGATCATCTCGTCGAACGCAAGATCGGTGGAGTAGTACCCGAAGAAGAACGAGTCCGCCTCGACGGTTCGCCGCCCCCGCACGCTCTCGACGACGATGCGGGCGTCGAGCAGTATGGCCAACAAGCACCATTCCGCGGTGGCGTCCGCATGGGCGATGCTGCCCCCGACGGTCCCGCGGGTACGGATCGGGTAGTGCCCCACCCACCGCATCGCCTCGCGAAGGACACCGAAGTCCGTTCCCACGTCGCCGCATTCGACGTCGTGGTGGGTGGTGAGTGCTCCGATGTGCAAGCCGTCGGATTCTCGGCGGATGTACTGCAGAGTGTTCAACCCACCCACGTCGACCAGGTGCCCGGGCCGGGAGAGGCGGAAGTTCATCATGGCGACCAGGGACTGGCCTCCGGCGATGATCTTCGCGTCCTCGCCCAGCTCGGACAGCAGCCGCACTGCACCCGAGACATCGCGCGCCCGGTGGTAGTCGAACTGTGCGGGCTTCATCAGACCCGAGCCTCGCCTGCGACTACCTCGGTGGGTTCGTCGACGAGGGTGTCGAGTTCGCGTCCCTTGGTCTCCGGTGCGAAGTACGCCATCCAGATCACCGCGAACAACACGAACGCGGTGACGATGCCGAAGGTCAACGGCAAACCGAGGATCGGCCACATGACGGAGCCGAACAACAGCGGCGCGAAGCCGGTTGCGACCCGGCTGACCGAGGACGCGTACCCGAATCCCGAGGCGCGGATGTTGGTGGGGTACAACTCCGAGACGTAGCAGTACAGGACCGGGATGGTCAGCTGAATGACGAATCCGAAGATGCCGAGCCAGATCAGCGCAGCCGACTGGATGTCGAGCATGACGGCGAACATGACCAGCGCGCTACCCGCGATCGGGCCGGACAGTCCGATGACCCACTTGCGTCCGAAGATCTCCACGATGAACGCCGACGTGAGCACACCGACGATGCCGACTCCGGTCATCAGCGTCGTACCGGCGAAGGCTGCGAATTCCCCGTAGCCCTCGGCCCGCAGGATCGACGGCATCCAGCTCAGCGCTGCGTAGTACAGCAGCATGATCGATACGAACAGCATCCAGGCTGCGGCGGTGATCCGCGGACTGTATCGCCAGACCGACTTCAGCTGCGTCAGAGCTGCTTTCATGCCGCCCGGTCCCTTCGGGGCGGTGTCGGCGACGATGACGTAGTCGACTGCCTCGGATCCGGTGCGGGTCACCATGTCGTCGATGACGGCGCGGGCCTCGGCCTCACGGCCGACCTTGGCGAGGTAGATCGGTGACTCGGGGATACCGCGTCGAACCCAGAACAGCAGCAGCGCAGGCAGAACCATGAACAGCAGCATGTAGCGCCAGCGAACGTCGCCGTCGATCGGGACGAGCAGCGTGGCGACGACGCCGCAGATGGTGGCACCGATCGGCCACCAGACATCCATGGCAGAGAGGATCTTGCCGCGAATGCGACGCGGTGAGAATTCGCTGACCAACGCGTAGTCCACCGGGATGCAGCCACCGAGGCCGAACCCGGCGAGGAACCGCAGAATGATGAAGATCTCGAAGCTCGGCGCGAAGGCACCGAGGACCGAGAACAGCGCGAAGATCAACAGCGTCAACGAGAATGCACGCTTACGTCCGACTCGGTCGGCGATCGTGCCCCACACGACGGCTCCGACGGCCATGCCGATCAGGTTGCCGGTGGCGACCAGACCGCGCTCGGCTTGGGAGAGGTCCCAGTAGCTTCCGAGCAGCGGGGTCAAGAAGCCGTTCAGCGCCACGTCCCAGGCGTCGAACATGTAGCCCAGCCCACCGATGATGAAGATCTTGCCCTGCACACCCCATTTCCAGGGGAGTTCCTGTACTACCTGATCACCAGTCTTCATCGCAGCCTCCGGCGCGGTGTTGTGGTCCGAGGTCGTCATCGGACGAACGAGTAATGGAATTTCTCGTCGTCGCTGTCGTCGAGCGGGGTACCGCTCCACAGCCAGTCGTACGAGATGTCGGATTCCCCATCGAACGACGCCAGTGTCGCGTCCCGCTTCTGCTGCTCGGGTCCATCGGGTATGTGATAAAAAGTCTTGTTCTGCAGGCTCGCGTCCTGCACCATCCGCGCGTGCCTGGCCCGCCGAAACACGTAGCGCGCCAACGCCTCGTCGATCCCGCTCGGGGTGACCTTCGCGAGCTCCTCGGCCAGCACTGCCGCGTCTTCCATGGCCTGCGAGGCCCCCTGTGCCTGATACGGCAGCATGGCATGGCAGGCATCGCCCAGCAGCGCGACACGGCCGTCGGTCCACCGCGGGTCGGGCCTGCGGTAGTAGAGCGCCTGACACAGCACGTTCTCGTCAGCCTTGGAGAGCATCGCGTGGGCGCGATCGTCCCAATCCGGGAATGTCCCCATCAGTTCCTCGGGTCCGACGAGCCGTGGCCCACCGTCGCGGACCTCGTCGGTACACGGGGCCAGCGCAACGACATTGAGGTATTCGCCGTTACGAATCATGTAGTGCACCAGGTGCCGGTCCGGTCCGTACCAGATGGTGCTCTGGTATCGGTCGACGAGCCAGCGAGTAGCCGGATCCTTGACGATGCGATCACCCGGAATGAGTGCGCGATAGGCCATTTCGCCGGAAAACACGAGCGTATCGGGTAGACCGATGAGATCGCGTACCGTCGAGCGGATTCCGTCGGCTCCGATGAGCAGATCCGATTCGTACCGACGTCCCGCTCCGGTGACCGCGACGGGCCGCATCGGGTCGGTGCGATCGACCTCGACGACCTTCGCATCGGTCTCGAACACCACGACCGGGCCGGGGCCGTCGGGGTCGAGACACTGAGCGTGGATGGCAGAGTGCAGGTCTGCGCGGTGGTAGTGCCAGTACGGGGCGTTGAACGTCTTCTTGCAGTACTCGCCGAGCGCGGTGAGCGCGATGACCTTGCCGTTCTCCCAGCGCCTGCGCACCTGATCCATCGGCTCGGTCTTGATCGCTTCGAGCTTCTCGCGCATCCCGAGGGCGATGAGGATACGGCTGGCGTTGGGAGCGGTCTGAATTCCCGCGCCCACCTCGCCCAGCTCGGCAGCGGCCTCGAGTACCGTCACCTGAATTCCTCTGTGCCGCAGCGAGAGCGCCGCGGTCAGGCCGCCGAGGCCACCGCCTGCGATCACCACTTCGATCGGTGCCATGTCAGCTCTCCACCAATCGACCCTCGGTGACGACATCGATGCCGTCGATGGACACGGTGCAGGCGCGCATTCCGATGTCGAGGTGTGCGTAGGAGTCTCGGCCGAGGACAGGGTGCGGGCCGGTGGACCACAGGAAGCTGCCGGCGAACGCGCGGGCGTCCATGCCCATGATGTCGTCCTTGCCGTACATCGCGGCCGCGAACCAGTCGCCGGTCTTCATCAGTCCCCAGCCCATGTGGGACAGGTAGCGCGCCCACTTGTCGTTGGAGTCGGCGAAGAACATGTTCAGCAGCGCCGCCTCGCCGCCGCCGGTGACCTCGTCGATGTGACCGTTGGTGACAGTCAGCGTCGTCTCGTCTCGGACGTACTCCTTGAACGGCAACAAGATGTCGCCCTCGGACAGCACGATCTTTCCGTTGGAGATCTCCGGCCAGCACAGCACCATCGTCGACGGCCAATGATCCCAGCGGCCCTTGTCGTCGGCGAAGCCCACCTGGAACTCGGGCTGCGAATTGCTCAGTTGCACGGTGAGATCGGTGCCGGCCTCGTTGGTGATGCGCATGGTCGAACCGTTGCGAATCAGATCGACGCCCGCCTGCACTCGCTCCTTGTCGCCGTCCTGGGGCATGTTGCGGATCAACACGTCCGGGGCGTCGCAGACGAAGATGATGCGCGTTCCGGCGGCCAGGATCTCCTGCTGGATGGGCGCGTGGATGAAGCCTTCACTGGTGAGGTCGACCACGAGGTCCGCGCCCTTGAGCATGTCCTGAGCCACCGAACTGTTCATGACCGACACCAGGCCGGGGCCTGCCCCGGTGTGGGTGCTCGGCATCGGGGCGGGACTGCCGCCGGGCACCGTTGCCGCGAGCACCTGGGCACCCAGGCTCTGGGCTGCACCGAAGGCAGCCGAGATGTAATCACCGCGGCTCGACGGTTCCGCGAGAATCACCACCTGCTCTCCGGGCCGAACTTTGCACAGCTCGAGCTGACGGGTGAATGCGCGTAACAGATCAGCTGATCGCAGATCGAACATCTCGGTTCCTCTCGTGATCGTTCTCGGTCGTACGTGTCTCGGTGATACCGCCCAGTCGGGCAAGGTCTTTCAGATAGGGCACTTCGTCGCGTGCGTCGAGCAACTCGCGTCGAGTCACTGTGGCCGATACCGATCCGACGCCCTCGTCCATCTCGACGATGGTGCGCCCCTGCGGTCCGACGATGACGCTGTGACCCGCGAACCGTGGGCCGTCGCCGGCCTGTCCGGTGAGTCCGGCGGCGGCGACGACGACGCCGTTCTCGAGTGCTCGGGACCGGGTCAGCAGCTTCCACACGTGCAGGCGAACGTGCCCGAATGCGGACGGCACAGCGATCACATCGGCTCCCCGCTGCACCAGATCGCGGACCGTCTCGGGAAAGCCTGCCTCGTAGCAGATCACGACGCCGATGGTGCCGAACGGAGTGCTGACCAGCAGTCCGCTCTCTGCTCCGGGAGTGAACACCGATTTCTCTCGGTCCCAGAGAAAACGCTTGTGTCCCACAGCCAGCAGGCCGTCCGGACCCACGACGAGCGAGCTGTCGAAGACGACTCCTGCGGAGTCGCGAAACACGATGGCCGTCACCAGAACCGTATCGGTATCGGCAGCGAGCTCACAGAGTGCGATCGATGTACGACCGGGTACCGACTCGGCCATCGAATCGAGATCGTCGAGATCGTAACCGCTGGCGAACAATTCGGGTAGGACGATCAGCTTGGACCCGGCGGCGGCGAGCGTACGCACTTCCGCAGCCACTGCATCGATGTTCTGCTGCCAGGCACCGGTCCGCGAACCGGTCTGCACCACAGCGATATCGAAAGTGTCGACGACCGGCTCGGTGTCGACGCCGCGCAGGCGGGCCGACGTGGTCATTGCGCCACTCGGTTCATGTCGGTGGTGTAGAACGGGCCGGCCAACCTGCCGAGGAATCGGTGTTGGAGTGTGTCGACATGCAGGTCGCTGGTGAGCAACCCGGGCCTGCTGGTCACTGTCGTCACGGTCCCGAGTACCAGGGTGTCCGAGCCGAGCGTGATTTCCTGCAACGTTCGGCATTCGAGCGATACCAGGGATTCGAGGACCGACGGAGCCGAGACCGACACCGACGGCACCGCGGTCATCTGCGAGAGCTCGAACTCGTCGATCTCCGCATCGACGGTGGCGAAACTCGCGGTCACCGCATCCACGGTGTCGGCGGACGGGATGTTGACGACGAATTCGCCGGTGTCGCGAATGTTGACCAACGTGTCCTTGAGCTCTCCGGGGGACCCGATGCGCTCGCCGATGGAGATCATCAGCGTCGCCGGATTGCGCGAGGCGACGTTGAAGAAGCTGAACGGTGCCAGGTTGCGAACGCCGTCGCCGGAGACGGTCGAGATCCACGCGATCGGACGAGGTTGCACCGCGCAGGACAGCAGTTTGTACACATCCCCCGACGACATCGAATCGATGTCGTGGCGGGTGCGATCCGTGAGCTCCAGAGAGTCGCCTACCTGGGAAGTCATCGAAACGAGCCTTCTTTCGCTTGCTGTGCAACCGGTCGTGCAACCGATTGCGTTGCTCTGACGATAGAGGGGTTTCGAGCTCGATGTCGAGCTTTGAACGACAAATCCGGAACCAATTAATGGCACCGTTACACGGGCACCGGCCGCGTAACCTCCGCCTTACTCGCCGCGCAGACCGGCCCGCGCCGAATCGGTCGCACTGTCGGGTCTACGCGGGGGCCCGTACCCCTCCGACGTCCCGTCGACGATGCGCACCTCGTCCTCCCACGGCAGTCGATAGGTTCCGTCGGCCAGGTCGCGAACGTAGGTGTACGGGCAGTCCTGCGCGCCACCGGCCAGGGCAGTGAACCCGCGATGTCCCAGTTGGTAGATGTTGTTCTCGACTCCCCATTCTCGACGTGCCGCATCGGCCCTGGCCGGTTCGATCGACACGGTCACCACTCGATCGGGTGTCGAATCGCCGCGCTCGACGATGGTTCCTTCGTAGTCGCACACCATCGCCTCGCCCATCGACGGGATGCCGTTGCCGTCCTCCCCCGCCAGACACACCGATGCCGTGTACGCCAAGTTGTGAAAGGCATTGGCCTCGTTGGTGATACGCCAGGACTGCCGCAGCGGAAACTTGTACCCCGCCGTGCGCAGCAGCACGTTCGCACCGCGGTAGCTCGCCTCCCTGGCGACTTCGGGGAACATCCCGTCATGACAGATCAACAACGACAGAACCGAGCCCTTGGGCCCAGGGCAGACCGGCAGACCCATATCGCCTGGCTCCCAGGGCTCCTTGGGCGTCCAGGGATGGAGTTTGCGGACGTACAGGGCTATGTCGCCTCGGTCGTCGACGATGATTCCGGAGTTGAACGGCGCTCCGCCGGGGTTGCGTTCCATGATGCTGAAACACCCCCACACTGCCGACTCACGGCACGCGTCGCGCAATCGCTCCACCTGCGGACCGTCCATATCGCACATCACCTCGTCGGATGCCCACGAGGACTTGCGTAAGCCGTGCAGCGAATACTCCGGGAACACCACGAGATCCAGGGCCGAGAAGCCGGCCTTCGCCTCACGCAACTGCCTGCACACGCGATCGGTCGTCGCATCCACGTCGGCCATGCTGGTGATCAGCGGAACCTGCTGTTGAACCAGGCCGAGCGTGAGCGACGTCGGCGATGGATTGAGACCACCCAAACCTGTCATCGAATGTCCGTTCCTCGAGAGCAACTTGTTGCGCAAACGATTGCGCACGGTGCTAGCTTAGGGGTCATCAGGGGTCGGGGCAGCGCCGACGGAGGATCGAGGGGAACCGCCAGTGGACAGCACTACGTCGGGAAGCGTCACGCTCAAAACGGTCGCAGCTGCTGCGGGAGTACATGTCTCGACCGTTTCCCGAGCTCTCCGACGCGTCGCGCTCGACCCGGCCGGTGCCAGCGCAGGAGATCTGCGATTGTTCGAGCTGGCCCGCGAGATGGAGTACGTCCCCAACCCCAATGCGGCGAGCTTGACCACCAAGAAGTCCACCGCGTTCGGAGTACTCGTCCCGCGATTGACCGACGTGGTGCTCTCGGCGATGTACGACGCCATCGAGGAAACAGCGAACCGGGCCGGGTACGAGACCTTCGTCGCCAACACCCACGACGATCCGATTCAGCAGCGTCGACGCATCGATCTGTTGCTCGGCCGCAACGTCGACGGCCTCATCTTCGGTGACGCTCGCCTCGACAGCGAGAACCTCGAGGACCTCCACCGCCGAGGAATCAAGTTCGTGCTCATCAGCCGTAGATACCCGGGGATGACCTCGGTGACGTGCGACGACCATCGGGGCGGCTACCTTGCCGGCGAGCACTTGGCCAGGCTCGGCCACACCCGAGTGGGGATCGTGTCCGGCCCGGCGTGGGCCAGCACCGGAATCGACCGATCGGAGGGCTGCCGAGCTGCCCTCCGCGATGCAGGCATCGACGTTCCCGACGAGTACGTACGGGAAGAGGGCTTCGATCCCGAGGCCGGACGACGCGGGGCCACAGCACTTCTGGCGTTACCGACACCTCCGACCGCGATCTTCGCGACCAACGATTTCAGTGCCATCGGAGTCCTCGGAGTCCTGCGCGAAGCGCAGTTGCAGCCGGGCCGCGACATTGCGGTCGTCGGCTACAACGACATCTCGATCTGCAGCGAACTGACGGTGCCCTTGACGACAATTCACAGTCCCCACCGCGAAATCGGCACACGCGCAGCCGAAATGCTGTTGGCCGTCACCCACGGGCTGCCGGTGTCCTCGGTGGCACTCACACCGACGCTGGTCGTCCGCGACTCCACGGTCCCGGGGCGAAATGCGCCCTCACTCTCCGACCAACGCGTCGGTACGTGATCGAAGCGGGGCCGTCGCGGGTCCACGCTCGGTGACGGCAAGCGCCGCAGCAGCATTCGCCCGCAACGACGCCTCGTACAGGTCGAGTCCGCGCGAAAGTCCCGCCAACAACACACCGGCGTGCGCATCGCCTGCGCCGTTGGAGTCGACCGCCTGCACCTCGAACCCCGGCACCGACTGTGGGGATCGCCGCCTGCCCGCAATCCGACAACCGTCAGGCCCGGTACGGAGCACCACCGACGCCTCGGGCCGCAGCCTCGCCGCCAATTCGGCTGCGATGGAATCGAGATCGACCTCGCCTGTCATGAGCGTGCCCTCGCGCAAGTTGACACTGACGATGTCGGCCCGAGCAAGTACGGCGTCCACGACGCGTCGGTTCAAAGTCGCGATCAGCGGAGACGGATCGAACAGGACCACAACTTCGTCCGAGAGCGAAGGGAGCCACTCGGTCAGTGCCGCGGCGTTGCTCTGGTGTGCCAGTCCATAGCCGGTGACGTAGACGAGATCACCGCCTCGAACTGCGGTTGCCTCCAGGTCCGCAACGCTCAACTCGGCCTCGGCTCCCGGGTACGTCACGAATGTTCGCTCGGCATGCGCGTCGACGAGGGCGATGCAGAATCCCGAGTCCTTCGGCAGTGGTCGGTTATTGACCACGAGCGCACCGCTGACGGCGAGCGCGTCACGCACGATCGAGCCGTAGTGTCCCGAACCGAATCTACCGGCGAACACCACCGGAAGGTCATCACGAATCGCGGCGACCATGACGTTGAGGCCACCGCCCGCTGTCTCGTTCAATGACGTCGCCACGACGTCTCCGCCCGGGGTCGGGACCTCGGGAACGGCCATCACGACGTCGACGATGACCTGGCCGGTGTGGATCAGCCGCGGACTCACCGCGCTACGGTCTCGATGCGGCGGGCTCCACCGGTGGCGAGATACAGACCGGCCGCGACCACGAACGACGCGACCCAGCCGAGGCCATTGTCACCGATCCAGCTGCCCGACAAGGGCCCGGTGTAGATGACGTCGCCATCCACAGCGATGGCAGTGAACAGGAACCCCACGACGATGCCCGCTGCCCAGCTGACGAACGCATACCAGTTGACTCCTGCGGAATACCAGTAGCGGCTGGTGTTCCCGATGTTCATGATCGATGCCGCATCGTAGGTCTTGCGCTTGATCATGTCGGACATGAACACCCCGAGCCATGCTGTCAGCGGAACCGCCAGAACCGAGATGAACGTGATGAACGGGCCGTAGAAACCGTCGGAGATCAGCATGAAGTAGATGGCACCGACAAACGTGACGAACACGTCCACTCCGACCGCGTAGACCCGCTTGATTCGGAATCCGAGTGTCAAGGTGGTCAGACTGGCCGAGTAGACCGAAAGATGATTGGAGAGAAGCAATCCGCCGAACGCGGTGATCAGGTACGGAACGGCCATCCAAGCCGGAAGAATCTCCCGGATAGCCGCGACCGGATCCGACGCGGACGCGAGGCTGTTGTCGCCGGCCGAGAGCAGTGCGCCGAGACCGATCAGCAGTACGAGCGGTATGCCGGCACCTGCTGCGCTGGACAACACCAACGAACCGGCTCCGACGCTCTTGCGCTGGTAGCGCGACATGTCGGCTCCGGCGTTGGCCCAGCCGATACCTGTTCCGGCAGCGATGGTTCCGACACCGATCACCATCGCACTGATCGATCCCGCCGGGGTACTGGTCACGGCGGTCCAATCGACCGTCGCGATCAAGAAGACTGCAACGAAGATGTTCAAGGCACCGAAGATCCACGTCGACCAGCGCTGAATGACGAGAATGGCCGAGTGCCCGAGCCCGCTGACGACGAGCGTGAGCACGATGAAGATGACGATCGACACGATCGTCACGACGGGATGATCCTTGGCTGCACCGGATCCACCGAAGATCAGAGTGAAGATCGACAGCAGCACGAACGCTGCGGTTGTGGTGTTGACGGTTTCCCAACCGAGCCTCGACATCAACGACACCAGGGTGGGTCCGATGTTGCCTCGGACCCCGAACGTGGCCCGCGACAGTGTCAGGCTGGGGGCACCACCGCGTTTACCCGCGATCGAGACGATGCCGACGATGGCGAAGGAACCGGCGGCACCGATCAGCGCCACGATCAGCGCCTGCCAGATGTTCAGCCCGGTGAAGACCACGAGGGTGGCACCGAGCGGTAGCCCCAGGATGGAGATGTTCGCGGCGAACCACACCCAGAACAGCTGTAGTGGATTACCGTTGCGCTCGTTGTCCGGGACGGGCTCGATCCCGCGAGTTTCCAGCGAGAGAGCGTCGGCCGCGGTGTCCGAGACGGGGGCGGAGGCGGAAGAGGTCATGGTTGTGCTCCAAAGTGAGTCGAACTGTGTCAGTTCGTATTACGGAGAGCGAGCAGTCGATCGACGAGGGGCTCGAGATTGAGCGAGTTGACGTCGGTGACCGTTCGTATCGCTTCGCCGGGCCACGCTGCCAGGCCACCGACGGCACCGCGGACAGCACCTGCTATCGCTGCGATGGTGTCGGTGTCGCCGCCGATGGTGGCGGCTGCCAGTACGACGTCCCACGGGTCGTCGTACGCAGCGGCCAGAGCAAAGGCCGCTACCACTGATTCCTGTGACGCAACGGACGTACCGACGATGTCGGCGACCGTATCCGTGATGTGTTCGTCGGTGGTGTTGCCGACCAACTGGACCGCCCACCGGATTCGGGTCGCGATGTCTCCACCGGCAACCCAGTATCCGCGGGTGGCACCCTCGGCCGCAGCAGCAACACCGATGTCGACTGCTTCGGGTAGGTCCGCGCCCGCGATGCCGGCACTGATCGCGCCGGCAACCGCTGCGGCAGAGGCTATTCCGAGGGAAGTATTGTGGGTGACGAAGCTGCATCGGAAGATCGCATCGACGAACGAGCTCATGCCGCCGTCCAGCGAAGCTGCGATAGCCGCAGGGGTAATACGCATGGCCGCACCGTTGGTGCTGCCGAATCTGCCGGCTTCGGTCGGATCCGATCCGTCGAGAATGCGTTCGACGGCACGCTTGGTCGACGGACCGAGAAGGTCGAGCGATCCGCGTGCATTCATGCCCGCTTCCCAGGCGATCAGGGCGTGCGCGAACGACGTCGGGTCGACGACACCGCTCCCGTCGATGATCAACTGCGCCAACATGATCGCTTGCTCGGTATCGTCGGTGATCGAACCGGCAGGCATGCCGTGTGCGATGAGCTGACGTGGGCCGGCGTCGACGAACCCTGTCAACTGGCCGTAGTCCTCGGCGATATCCCTGCGACACATCGACTGTGTCGGCATTCCCAGCGCATCGCCCAGGGCTAGGCCGTAGAAGGCCCCGAGGGCGCGATCGCGTGAAGCAGGCATCGAAACAGTCCTTGCCGAGAGTGGGGTGATCGATCATGAATTGAAAGTGAGGTGGAGCCGAAAACGTTCGGGCGCGAGCAGACTGACGACCTTCTCGACGAACTGTCCCGACGCGTCTCGGCTGACACGGATGCTGTGCAGGTACGGGGTGCCCACCGGCACTTCGAGAACGGCAGCGTCGGCCGCGTCGACCGGAACCACCGAGACCCATTGCTCGCCACTGGCAGCCACGAGCCCCGCGAACCTCAAGGTTGCCGTCAGTGAGTCCTCCACCAATCCGTTCTCGGGCAGGTCCGTGAGCGGACCGAGTGCGGGAATACGGCTGCGCTCCAACGACACAGGTCGCCCGTCGACCACGTGTCGCACTCGGTCGACGGCAACGAAGTTCAGTGTGGAAGTACCGGCCTCGGCTGCCAACTCGGGATCGACGATGCGCTCGATACGGAGAGTACGGGTGTGCATCTCGACGCCCGCAGATGACAGTGCCCGTGCCCACCCGTCGGCCGTCTCGATCTGATGGCCATCGAAGGTGACGAGTGATCCTATGCCACTGCGCTTTTCGATGAGCTTCTGATCTTCCAACTCACTGAGTGCAGAACGAATGGTTCCACGACTGACCGAGAACAAGCGGGCGAGTTCGTTCTCTCCTGGCAGGAACGAACCCGAGGGGATGTCGCCGGACTCGATGGTGTTCTTGAGTGAGGCGAGCACCTGATGGCGCTTGTGCCGCGCACGCTCCGATGTGCGCTGAGTCATAGCAGGCTCGGTCATGCCAGCACCGTACATCGCAAAAGTGAACCTGTACAGAGCCTGTCCAATTTACTGCCCGCCTGTAAAAATTTATTGCCCGCCCGTAAATAGGGGCAGTCCCGGTCTCCCATGGGAACCACGGAAAGATCGCTACGTGACGCAGATCGCTACAGTCCTCTACCGGCACGTTCACCGTGACAGCCCTCCGTTGCGTTCACTTCGATGTTTGGCAGACCCTCGGTCCAGGGAAGGCGTCGAGAAGACGCAGCCGAGGCACATCGGTGCGTCACCGAATTTTGAGGAGACAGTGAAATGCCCACCACAGTGGCCGATCAACTCGTTCGAGGACTCGTCGACGCCGGCGTTCAGCGCATCTACGGCATCGTCGGCGACAGTCTAAATCCGGTGGTCGACGCGGTGCGCCGTACCGGTGGATCGGCCAAGGGCGGCATCGACTGGATTCATGTTCGACACGAGGAGGCCGCAGCGTTCGCTGCTTCGGCCGACGCGCAGACCACCGGCACGTTGGCCGTCTGCGCCGGCTCCTGCGGACCAGGCAACCTGCATCTGATCAACGGCCTCTACGACGCACACCGTTCCGGCGCACCGGTTCTGGCGATCGCGTCGCACATTCCCAGCAGCGAGATCGGCTCGGGCTACTTCCAGGAAACGCACCCCGACCGTCTCTTCGGTGAATGCTCGCTCTACAACGAATTCGTCTCCACTGCCGACCAGGCTCCCCGGGTGTTCCGCGCGGCGATCAACGCCTCCATCACCGGCGGCGGGGTGTCGGTCGTGACACTCCCCGGCGATATCGCCGAGCTGTCGGCGTCCGGCACGATGGATCCCATTGCCGTTCCGTCCACACCGGTCGTCACACCGCCTGCGGCGGACATCCAGAAGCTGGCCGACGCCATCAACAACGCCGAGAAGGTTGCCATCTTCGCCGGCTACGGCGTCAAGGGTGCCCACGACGAAGTGGTCGCGTTCGCCGACACGATCGGCGCTCCCGTCGGACATTCGTTGCGCGGCAAGGAGTTCATCCAGTACGACAACCCGTACGACGTCGGAATGACGGGCTTGCTCGGGTACGGCGCAGCCCATGCGGGTATCCACGACGCAGACCTGCTCATCCTGCTCGGCACCGATTTTCCGTACCAGCAGTTCCTGCCGGAGGACGTCACCACCGCACAGATCGATATCGATCCGACGAAGCTCGGACGCCGAACCTCGGTCCAGTACCCGATTCACGGTGATGTTCTCGCGACGTTGAATGCGTTGCAGCCGTTGGTCACTCGCAAGACCGACCGCCGGTACGTGGAGAAGTGGGTGGACAAGCACAACGACCTCATGGGCAAGACGATCGGCGCATACACCCGCAACGCCGAGAAGCTCGTTCCCATCCACCCCGAATACGCCGCGTCGGTGCTCGATGACCTCGCCGCCGACGACGCCGTCTTCACCACCGACACCGGAATGTGCAATGTGTGGACCGCGCGCTACATCAACCCCACTGGCAGAAGGGCCTTCGTCGCGTCGATGCTGCATGGTTCCATGGCCAATGCCCTGCCGCACGCCATTGGAGCGCAGTTCGCCAACCCGGGCCGCCAGGTCGTCTCGATCTCCGGCGACGGCGGGTTCTCGATGCTGCTCTCCGAACTCCTGACCGTCGCGATGTACAAGCTGCCCGTCAAGATCGTGCTGTTCGACAATTTCACGCTCGGCATGGTCAAGGCCGAGATGCTCGTCGACGGTCTGCCCGACTTCGGCGTCGACGTGCCGCAGGTCGATTACACCGGCATCGCTGCCGCCGCCGGCATTCACGCACAACGCGTCGAACAGCCCGGTGACATTCGCAGTGCACTCGAAACCGCTTTTGCGGTCGACGGTCCGGCACTGGTCCAGCTGATCACCGACCCGATGGCGCTGTCGGTGCCGCCGACCATCACCGGGGAGCAGATCAAGGGATTCGCGCTCGCGATGAGCAAGGTCGTGCTCAACGGTGGCGTCGGCGAGGCAGTCCGGATGGCCAAGTCGAATCTGCGCAACGTGCCACGGCCGTAGCAACGTCTCGTACGCAGCGGTGCGATCATCGAGGTGATCGGACGGGCGGTTATTGTCGACACACCGCCCAAACCGGACACCTCGATCCGGTAACCGACCGTTCCGGAAGGCACAACCATGGCCATCGACTACACCCGCAAGCCCTCGACCGGGCAGAACCCAGCGCAGCAAAGCGGAGCTCCCGTCAGCCTGAGCAAAGTGACGCTGTCCAAGGCGTCACCGACGATCAGCCTCACCAAGTCCGGTGAGAAGCAGGGTTCGATGCGGGTGAACCTGAATTGGTCGACCGGCGCACCCGCGGCACAGCCGAAGAAGAAGGGCTTCCTGGCCAAGCTGGCCGCGGCGTCGTACGGCTCCGGCGGTGTCGATCTCGACCTCGGCTGCCTCTACGAACTGCGCGACGGTTCCAAAGGCGTCGTCCAGGCACTCGGAAACAGCTTCGGTTCACTGCAGGATGCCCCGTTCATCGCGCTCGACGGTGACGATCGCTCCGGTTCGGTCAGCGGCGGCGAGAACATGCACATCAACCTTGCCCATCCCGAGAAGTTAGCTCGAATCCTGATCTTCGCGATGATCTACGACGGCGCACCGAACTGGGCAGCGGTGGACGGGGTGGTGACGCTGTACCCCACCAGCGGACCACAGGTCGAGGTACGCCTCGACTCGGCCGAGAACTCCGCTCGAATCTGCTCGATCGCATTGTTGGAGAACACTTCTGCGGGGATCACCGTCACCCGCGAGGTCGAGTACATCCAGGGCAGCCAGGCCGACCTCGACAAGAAGTACGGTTGGGGACTGCGCTGGGCGGCGGGTCGCAAGTAGTCAGAGAGGTTGCGGCGGAGTCATTTCCAGCCGCACGCCGATCAATCGAACCTCGCGAGTGTGGTCGAGGCGATCGACGAGGGCCACCGCAGCCGAGGTCAGAATCTCGGGATCGAAGGTCGGCGCACCGACGATCGGTGCGCTGACGGTATGCGTCTCGAACGGCGCGTAGCGGATCTTCAGTGCCGCCCGAACTGCCGGCCGGTTCTCGGCTTCGATGTCGGCCAACACCTTCGACGTCAAGCCGGCGATCTCGTCTCGGATGACCGCCCAGTCGGCGACGTTGGTCTGGAACGTGACCTCACGGCTGTGCGACCGTGCAACCCAGGGCTCGGACGTCACCGGCGCGAGGTCGATGCCTCGCCCTTTCGTGCCGAGCCACGGACCGATCTTCGGTCCGAACGCGGCGGCGAGGTCCACGTCCCCGGCATCGGCAAGTTCTCGGACTGTCGAGATGCCGAGGGCGGCCAGCCTCTTCGAGATCTTCTTGCCGATCCCCCACAGCGCATCGGTACTGCGATCGCCCATCACCTCGAACCAGTTGTCCTGTGTGAGCCGGTAGACGCCCTGCGGCTTGTCGAAGTCGGTGGCGATCTTGGCTCGTAACTTGTTGTCTCCGATGCCCACCGAGCAATGCAGCCCCGTCGCGTCGAAGACAGCGTCGTGCACTGTCTTCGCTACCCCCTCGGGGTCATCGGTCTCGACACCGAGAAAAGCCTCGTCCCAACCGATCACCTCGACGACGAATCCCAACGTCCGCAGAGTGTCCATCACCATCGCCGACGCCTCGTCGTACGCAGGCTTGTCCACGGGGAGGAAGACCGCGTCGGGAATCTTCTTCGCGGCGACGCGCAATGGCATTCCGGATCCGACGCCCTTCGCACGCGCCTCGTAGGAGGCGGTCGAGACCACCCCACGCTCGGTGGGATCTCCCCTGCCGCCGACCACCACTGCCTTGCCCGCCAGATCCGGATTGCGGAGCACTTCCACGGCAGCGATGAACTGATCGAGGTCGACGTGCAGTACCCATCGGCGACGCGCGATGTCGGTCGAAGCGCTCCCGGTCATGGTGTTCAGTGTGCCCGTGGTGTCTCATGACGCCATGACGAAATCGATTTCTCGCACCATCGGGCGGGTCGTGTTGGGGGCGTTCCTCGTCTTCGCCGGGCTCAGCCACCTCTTCTGGGCGCGCAGCACCTTCGCCGCTCAGGTGCCGACGTGGATGCCGATCAGTGTCGATTTCGTGGTGCTGGCATCGGGCGTCGTGGAGATCGTGCTCGGCCTGGCGCTGCTGTTCTGGACTGCTCGCGCGCCGCTCGTCGGTTGGGTTGTTGCCGCGTTCTTCGTCGCGGTGTTCCCCGGCAACATCTCGCAGTTCTTCAACCACACGAACGCCTTCGGCCTCGACTCCGACACGGCACGAGGAATCCGATTGCTGTTCCAACCATTACTGATCGTGTGGGCACTGTGGTGCACCGGGGCATGGGCGCAGTACCGACAGTCACGACATGGACGCAGCAGGCGTCAGTAGGTCGACCGTTGCTCTGCTGGGGCAATGCCGTGGTGCAACTGCGCCACGTCAGGGTGCGCTCGCGTTCGGGACTTCCACGCGTTTTCGCCGTAGGTGCGATAGATGGGGTTGTCGGGATCGTTCTCGACGCCTCGTGACTGCAGCGCCAACTCCGGTGGCAGTTCGATGACAGGTACGACGGCATCGAGGGCGGGGCTCAGGAAGTGGGGCACGGAGACTCGATCGGTGCCGGGCCCGGGCGCGACCACCCGATGCCGCGTCGCCCGTAGATAGCCGCCGGTCGCCACTTCCAACAGCTCACCGATGTTGACGATGAACGCCCCGTCCAGCGGCGGCACATCGATCCATGTGTCGGGCGTCGTCTCCACCTGCAGGCCGGTCGAGTCCGGCTCGACGAGCAGCAGCGTCAACACCCCGGAGTCCTTGTGCGCACCGACGCCCTGCGAATGATCGGAAGTACCCGGGTAACGCACGACCTTCATCAGTGTCGCGGGAGCGGTGGCGAAAGCGTCGTCGAATACGTTCTCGGGCGCTCCCAGGGAGTGTGCCCAATGCCGAAGCAGCCGGAGTCCAAGACCCGACAACGTCCGTTCCCACTGCTCGAACGTCTCTCTGAATCCTGCGGGCTGCGAAGGCCAGAGATTGGGGCCCTGAAGATTCCAGTAGCCCGCCGCACCCTCGATTGCCGGACGTTCGGGACCGATGTCGATCTGCTCCCGCCAATCCACCCGACCGTTGGTCAGCTCGCCACCCACCCGCGAGTAACCGCGGAAGTGCGGGCTCTTCAGCTGACTGATCTCGTCCTTGACATGGTCCGGCACGGCGAAGAACTCACGCGCTATGCGAAGCACATCGTGCATACGAGCGTTCTCGATCCCGTGTCCGACGAGATAGAAGAAGCCGGACCCGTGAGCCGCTTCACGCAGCGACAGCTCGAACGAGCGGGGGTCGTCATCGGCCAGACCGAGATCCAGAACGGGAAGCATGCTCGCAATTGTCCTCCCCACCTGACGCGTCGGCCAGCACTGTTGAGGTTCGGTGAATATCGGCGCGTGGATGCCAGACTGGACGCCATGAGCCCTGAAGCACTCGACATCACCGTCGTCGGTCACGGCGCAGCGACCTACCCACCCGAGCAGTGCACACTCTCGCTCACCGTTCGCACCGACGGCCGCACGGCGGAGTCCGCGTCCGAACCCGCTCAGCAACTCGTCCGGGAGCTCACCAGACTGGTCGAGCCGCTCTACAACAGCGACGGCGGACCGATCGATCGTTGGTCGGTGGACCAGGTGCGCCACTCGCGCCACCGCCCGTTCAACAACGACGGAGAACAACTCCCTTACGTCTACCAAGCCGAGGCGTCGGTGGAGGTGCAGTTCAGCCAACTCGATCTGGTGGACGCGTTCGTCTACGCAGCCTCTGCACTGGAGGGAGTGTCGATCGACCACTTCGACTGGGACCTCACCGAATCCAGCAGAACCGCTCGTACGCTCGCGGTCCGAGAACTCGCTGTGCGCGACGCCGTCTCCAAGGCCGAGGCCTATGCATCGAGCCTGGGCCGTTCGGGCGTGCACGCTGTGGCGATAGCCGACCCGGGCCTGCTTCCTGGGACCACCGAACATGGTGGAGCCGAGCCCTCCGCTCGCATGTTCGCCGCGCAGTCGACCCCTGCCGGATTTGCACTGAAACCCGAGAACATCACGATCTCCGCGAGCGTGCACGCCCGGTTCACGGCCTCCTGACGCGTCGCGCCTAGGCTCGAATCATGAATCGAGACGATGCCCGACGCCTCTGGCCGCGGCCGCCGCTGCTGCCTCGTCCGATCCTGATGGATCAGCGCTGGGAACGGCTCGTCTTTCTGCATTGGCGAGTTCCGAGTTCGGCCGTCGCCCCGCTGTTGCCTCGCGGATGCACGCCCGACGAATTCGACGGCTCGTCGTGGGTCGGGCTGATCGGCTTCCACATGGTCGGTGCCGGCCTCGGTTACCGTCACCCCGTTCCGTACTTCGGCACGTTCGGTGAGATAAACGTGCGCCTGTACTCGATCGACGCGGAAGGTCGACGCGGCGTCGTGTTCCGATCTCTCGAGGCGTCCAGACTCGCAGTCGTGTTGGGCACCAATGCCGCTCGCATTCCGTATCGCTGGTCGTCGATCGACATAGACGACGACACGACGACAATCAGCTATCGAAGTCGGCGGCTCGCTCCCCCGCATCGCGGTGCCACGACCGACTTCGGAATCGTCCGAGGAACTCGCGATATGTCCGAGGACGCGCTCGCGGTCTTCCTCACCGCGAGGTGGGGCTTGCACACATCGTTGGCCGGGCGATTGCTCTACGTGCCGAACGTGCACCGACACTGGCAGCTGGTCGATGCTGAACTCACCCACTGCTCCGACGAGCTCGTCGCTGCGGCAGGCCTACCCGATGTCAGTACTCGGCCACCCGACTCGGTGCTGTACTCCCCCGGTGTAGAAACTCAGTTCGGCAAGCCCTACACCGTGCGCGGCCGGTAGAAGATCACGTGACCCGAGGATAGTTCGACGACCCAATCCCCCTCTGTGGCAGCACCGTCCGAGTGGGAACTCGACGTCACACTCTCCCGCAGTACGAGATACCCGGCGTCGAGGGCGAGGTCGAACAACAGCTCCGTGCCGTCCGAGAACTCGACGGCAGGGTCGTCGCCGGTCGAGAGCCGGACCACAGTGGCACCGATCGAAGGAAGCCTTTCGACGGTCGGGGGCTCTGCCTTCTGATGCTCGGGTGCGGGCCACGATTCGACGGCCCCTCCCGGTCCACACAACACGGTCGAACCGTCCACCGCGGTGTACTCCCAGGATTCGACTTCGTCTCGCGGGGCGGCCACCACCCTTTGCCTGCCCTCGAACGTCAGACGGAGAACACCGGCTTCGTCGTAGTCTGCGTCCTCGCAGACAAGACCGTGCAGTGTTGCGAAGGCTCGTAGACCCTCGAACTGATTGTCCTCATCGACAGTGAGGCCATCGATCACTACCTCACTGAAGGCAATGCTGGCTCCGTTGTCGAACTGAATGCTCAAATCGAAATCGAGCAGAATTCTGCTGATACGGCGCTGTTCGACAGGGAGTTTCATCGACATCGACTGTGCCACAGAATCTCGGCGACACCCACAAAGCCTCGCCGGGGAGAGGATGTTCGACCTGGCGGCGAGCGAATGCGCGCGCGTTCGTCGGGTGCGCGGGAAATGGTGACTGGTCGGGGCACGAATCCGCGCGCGGATAGCGAACGCGCGCGCGTCTGTGTCGGGGCAAACGCTCCGGAGCAGTTCGGGGCAGCGGTGTGCGCGCCTGGGTCCAGGGCCCGGCCGCCGCGAATGCGCGCGCGTTCGTCAGGTGCGCGGGAAATGGTGACTGGTCGGGGCGCGATTGTGCGCGCGGATAGCGAACGCGCTCGCGTCTGCGCTCGTGAGAGCGCGATTGTGCGCGCGGATAGCGAACGCGCGCGCGTTGGTCGTCGGGGCGCGCGTGTGTCCGCGCATGCTCATGTGTGGGTGGTTTCGAAATGCAGAATGGCCCTCGACCGTGGTCGGGGGCCATTCTGGGATGTTGTGTTCGGCGGTGTCCTACTCTCCCACACCCTGTCGAGTGCAGTACCATCGGCGCTGGAGGGCTTAGCTTCCGGGTTCGGAATGGGACCGGGCGTTTCCCCTCCGCTATGGCCGCCGTAACTCTGCGAAACAATGCAGATCACGAGCGAACCGTGTGTCCATCCCGATAGAGGGCTGGACGCGGATTCGTGTATTCGGTTGTGCTTGCTGAACAACTACTCGTGTGTTGTTTCAGATATTGCACAGTGGACGCGTAGCTTCTTTGTGGTAAGTCCTCGGCCTATTAG
>NZ_NOZF01000025.1:0-29698 GCF_002258565.1 Rhodococcus sp. 05-2254-6 | reverse complement strand
GTGCAGCGCGCACCTTCATCCGGCAGTTCGAGGTCGATCAGGTAGTCGGCGACCGCTCCGTCGACACAGGCGTTGGCGGAGATGATCGTCCCGTGTTGGTTGCCGTCGACCGTGAGCAACCGCGCACCGAGGGTGTCGGCCAGGCTGATGCCGCCCTCGTGAGGCGTCACGGGGTCCCCGGTGGCCGAGATCACGAGCACTTCGGGAAGCCCATCGATGTCGGTGGCATAGGGGTATCCGAGTGTTGGCTCGGCCGGCCAGAACTCGCACCCGTCCTGCGCAGGGGGAGTGGATCCGGGGTCGAGGAACGGCACTGCCTCGTTGAGATCGTGGCCGAGCTGGGTCATCTCTTCTTCGGTGAACCGTTGCTCGTCGAGGCAGTTGATGGCGAAGAGCGCCTCGAACGAATTGGTGTACTCGCCACTGTCGGACCGGCCGTAGTACCCGTCGCGAATCGCGAGGAGAGCGTCGGGTCGTCCGGCTTCGAGCTCCGTCAGCCCCGCGATGATGGCGGGCCAGCTGGCTTCGGAGTACAGGCCGGAGACAATGCCTTCACCAGCGGCGAGGAAGCCGACCTCTCGTCCGTCGGCGGCCACCAGCGGCTCCTCCTCGAGAGGTTGGAGGAGCTCTTGCGCTGCGGCGGTCGCCTGCGCCGGGTCGGTTCCGAGCGGGCACGCGGCCTGCGTCATGCAGAAGTCGGCGAATCGCTGGAACGAAGCCTGAACTCCTTCACTGAGCTGGATCCTGCGATCCGCGGTGTCCATGATCGGATCCACCGCGCCGTCGAGAACGAGCGCACGAACGTTCTCGGGGAACATCTCGGCGTACACCGAACCGAGTCGAGTGCCGTAGCTGACTCCTGCATAGGTGAGCTTGTCATCGCCGAGCACGGCGCGGAGCACATCCATATCGCGAGCGACATCCCGTGTCCCGAGGTGGGCGAGTACCTCTTCGTTTCCGGAGCCGTCGGCGCATTTGTCGACAATGGCGCGCGCGGATTCTTCGGTCCACGTGCCGAGAGCCGACAGGGGTGCGTCGGCATCGCGCTCCTCATCGGAGTAGCAGTCGATTGCCGGATTGCTCAGACCGACTCCACGCGGATCGAAGCCGACGATGTCGAAGCGTTCGGGGATGGGGCCTCCCGTCCACAGGGCATTCACCAGCGGGGCGAGCGTCGTCCCCGCCGCTCCGGGACCGCCTGGGTTCAGCAGGACAGAGCCGATCGGGTTGTCGCCGGTGGCGGAGATGCGGGACACGGCTATCTCGACGGTCTCACCGTCGAGATCCTCGTAATCCATCGGGACAGTGAGCATCGCGCACTCTGCCTTCTCTGCCGCCTCGACCACTTGGGGAACGGGCGGCTGGGAGTCCAGGACGCTGGCATCGCACGCCCCGAACGCGAGCTCCTGCTCCATGAACCGTTCGAGGCCAACCCTGTTCGCGCTGTCGTCGTCATTCGATGCTGCACCGGAGCATCCGGCGAGGAGGAGCAACGAGGCAGCCGCCGCCATCACCGGCTTCGGCCATCGCCGTCGCTCCTCGTCCTTCCGTCGGAAACCCGCCGGAGTTGTGTGGGGCATGGTGGTGTTCCTTTCGTGGGGTTCAGCTGGCGAATTCGTCGATCCAGCTCGATCGCATTCGCAGAGCTCGTTCGGTGCTGCCGATGACAGCGGCGAATCCGATGAGCAGGTTGACGTGGAGCGGCAGTCGGATGGGTGAGGTGAATGTTCCGATCGAGTCGGCGATGGGGGGAATGAGAGAGAGGGATGCGATGATCTGCGGCACCTCCACGCAGAGGCCGCCGCTGACGAGCAATATCGAGATCAGCCCGATGACGCGACTCGGACCGGGGTGCCGGTAGTGCAGCCGGGCGCGGCGTCCCTCTGCGGATGCGGGATCGGGGGAGAGCTGTTGTTCGGTGCCGTCCCTGCGCACGTAGTGGCAGCGACTGAGCCCGAATCCGGTGGCCGCGACCTCGATGTACCCACCGGGGACGGGAAAGCGGGCAGGCATCTTGGCATACGACTCGAGTGCGCCGTCGACGTAGAGGCGAGCGCGCACCTCACCGTCCTTCGCGTCGCCCATGTGCCGCACATCGACTGCGTAGACCGACTTCGTGCCGTCGGGTGCGGTGAGCGTGATCGACCGCAGCGATCTGCCGAACATCTGCCACCAGCGGTAGCGGCGGAGCGGCTCACCGGCTCCGGCGCGAATGCGGCGGTAGCGCCACTGTTTGATTCCCATCTGCGCGATCCTCGATCCCAATTAGTACAGCGTGATAGTAGACTTGAAGGTATCACGCTGTATTAGGGTTGGGGGGTGTCGGACAATGTAGAGACTCGCGAAAGCGAACCCAGCACCAGAGATCGGATTCTGATCGCAGCCGCGACAATGGTGTCCGAAGATCCGGGAACCCGGCTCAGCGTCCGAGCGGTCGCCGCACGAGCAGGTGTCAGCACCGGATCACTGCGTCATTTCTTCCCCACACAGCGAGCGTTGATGGACGAAGTCGCCGCGGGAATCACCGGGCTTGTGGCGAACAAAAATGACATCGAAGACACCACTGTGCCTGCCGAGGGGCGACTGTTGGCGTGTATGCAGCAGGTGTTGTCGGCCACCGGAACCGGTGAGCAAGCCCGAGATACATGGCGGCGGACGTTCGGCACCTACCTCAGCTCGGAGCTCAACGCTGATGCCATCGACACGTACAACGCTCTCAGTGCGGCCGGACTCCGGCACATCGAACACTGGCTGGACGTTCTCGAAGAAGAAGGTGCCCTGCCGCCGGGCGACAACGCCCAGCGCGCTGCCTATCTCAACGTGGTACTCGACGGCCTGTCCGTAGCGCGAGCCCTCCCGGCCGACGCTGCTCGAATCCGCTCGGAAACGGACGTTCTGCAACACGCCATTTCGCTGCTTTTCCGCACCGCTGCACCCATGCCGGCGGGCGGCTCGGACTGACGTCGACAATGAGCTCGAGTTCGATTGCCCGGTGTCACATCCTGTCGAATCGCATCGACATCCACGTCGTCCAGCCGTCGCCGTCGAATTGTTCCCATCGAGTTGTCATGTGGCGGGTCCCGGCTCGGAAGTGGAACCAGCTGCGAATACCGCTGCCCTCCAGGAGGAGAAGGTCGTTGTCGTGCAACGACAGTCGCATGAGCCCGGGCTCGGAGGCGTCGTCGAATGCGTACATGCGCCAGCCCCCGTCGGGGTGTGCACCGCCGATCAGTTCGTGGGCAAGGGTGCGGTGGCCACCGATCGTGACGTCGACGTCGTGGGCAATCC
The DNA here is from genome assembly GCF_002258565.1 of Rhodococcus sp. 05-2254-6. Taxonomy (NCBI): domain Bacteria; kingdom Bacillati; phylum Actinomycetota; class Actinomycetes; order Mycobacteriales; family Nocardiaceae; genus Rhodococcus; species Rhodococcus sp. 05-2254-6. The sequence goes on along the minus strand of NZ_NOZF01000025.1, from coordinate 26,410 downwards.
ACGCTCCGCCCGGCAGTGCGGTGTAGGAATCCGTTCCCTCGATCTCACTTTCGAGATTCCCGTGTCTGTCCACGACGGTGCCCGATGTCCGCCACTGGCCCAGAATGGGATCCAAGGTGGCCAGTGAAACGCTCACTTGGCGGTGCAGATCGCTGCGTCCAATGCCGCCAGCGAATCGTCGAGGAAGCTCATCGGAACCGCCGGCATCCCGCCGATCTCCTCTCGCACTGCTGCGGGTGTGTCGCTCCAATCGTAGGTAAGGGTCACCCGAGTTCCGTTGTCGTGAGATGCCAGGTCGTAGCGCCACCACCATCCGCCTGCGTCGAGTTCGCCGTCGCTTCTCTGCGAACACGGCAGCCACGCGATGATGCGGTCGCGCTCGAACGCTGTGACGAGGTTGTGCATCACGTAGTGTCCACCCGCCGCGTCGAGAAACATGTTGACCGCGAACGTATGGCCCGGACCGGTGATCGGGGACGTGTCGACAGCGTCGCGGACCCAGTCGGTCGGTTCGGTGTGCTGGTGATTGTCGGGGTCGGTCAGGAACGAGAAGATTTCCGACGCCGCCGCGTCGATGGTGCGGGTACTTATGAATCGCTCGATCGTGGGCTTTGTGTCGGTCAGTGATTGGGACAGGATCACGTTGTTGCCGGCAGGGTCGGTGAGTGCCGCCAGCTTGAACTGCCCCGAGGGCACTGTGAATGCCTCGGCGTCGATGCCGCGGGAGCCGATGTCCAGCAGTGTGTCATCGAGGTCCCGGACTCCGAGGACGACATCGTGCCCGCCTGCCCGCGCGGGGTCGTGGTAGATCTGTACTCCGCGCCCGTCGCCGAGGTCCCATTCGGCGTCGGGATCCATCGGTCGTCGGTCGAAGGTACGGCCGAACAGCTTGGTGTACCAGTCGATCGCGGTCTCGTGATCGTCGACGAACAACACTGGCAGAGTATGAATTATCTGCATACCAAATCCTTCGCATCGGTGGATGGAGAACCTTGCTACGGGTTCTGACCGAACGAAGTCCGAAAACTCATCGCGCAGGTCGAAAGAGAAGTGGATGGACGCGGTGATATTTTCCGATGATGCGCACTTTGGTTGTCACGCAGAACATCACGGTCGACGGCGTGATCGAGGCGACCGACGACTGGTTCGACCGAGCAGGGCACGACCCCGAACTCGACGCGGCGCTGGCCGCGCAACGCGATACGTCGGACGGCTTCTTGGTGGGGCGGGTGACATTCGAGGGCATGCGTGACTTCTGGGGGCCGAAAACCGATGACACGACGGGAGTGACCCATCATCTGAATCGCGTCGCGAAGTACGTCGTGTCCTCGACCATGAAGGACCCCGGATGGACGAATTCGACTGTGCTGTCAGGAGATCTGATCGAGGAGGTCACACGGGTCAAGGCGTTGGACGGCGGCGACATCGTCTGCACGGGGAGCATTGGATTGTGTCGGGATCTGATCGCGGCCGACCTCGTCGACGAGTACAGGTTCTTCCAGTATCCGTACGCGCGCGGACACGGCGAACGACTCTTCGACGGCACCCCGTCGCAGAAACTGCGCCTGCTGGAGTGCCGAGCGTTTCGGTCCGGATCGTCCTTGATGCGTTACGCGGTCGACCGGTGACGGGTGGTCGAACGCGACTCCGTCGACGAGCCTGTTGCTCGGGCTAGGTGTGCGGGACAGGGCGGTACACCAACTCCTGAATGCCACCGTCGAAGGTTCGACTGTCGATCATGTCCAAGTCGAAGTCCGGGCCGTCGCGATAGATCGGATGGGTTCCGTTGGTGCCGGTGATGACGGGGAAGATCGTCAGCTGCAGACGATCGACCAGGCCTGCTGCCATCAGTGCTCGATTCAGCGAAATGCTGCCGTGCGATCGCAGCGGCAACGTCGACTCGGTCTTCAACCGAGAGACGACGTCGGTCGCGGACCCGGTAGCGATGACGGTGGACGTGCGGTCGGTCTGCAGAGTGGACGATATGACGGACGTCGGCATCGCCATCATGCGATCTACCCAGACATCTCCGGCCTTGTCGATCTCTGGATCCGACCCGAGTGACCGGCGAAAATCGAGAAACAGCCGGTAGGTGTTGGCTCCCAACACCATTCGCTGGGGCTCGGCGAATTGCGTGCGGCGATGAGTGAGCCAAGCGTCGCTCTCCTTACCCCAGTAGCCACCCCACGTGCCTGGTCGTGGAGAAGCGAATCCGTCGAGCGTCGAGAAAATATCTGCCGTGTAACCGACCATCACGCACCTCTTCGTCGTAGCGAACCTTCTTTCGATGTACCGACCACATCGGCAGGAGAATGTCATCGCACAGAAAGATTCCACCGACGACACAACGCTGGTGGCATCCGAACCTGCGCACACTCGTCGTGTCCGTCCTGACGTCTCTCGATGGCAAATGCCAAGGCGTCGATCAAGATTTGTCCAGCATGCCGTTCGAGGACGCGTTCAACGACCACAATCTCGAGCTGTTGCGCCGGGCCGGCACCCTCGTCTACGGCAGTCGGTGGTTCAGCGAGAACTGGCACAGCTGGAGCGCTGTGGCCGCAGACGACACGGCGAACGATCGCGACCACGAGATCGCCCGAATCGTCACCTCGACCGATTCGTTCGTCATCGGTGACTCCCTCGTGGTCACACCCGATGCTCCATGGCGTCGCATTCCGGAGTCTGCATCTAACATCTGACATAGGTGTCAGAATTTGAAAGGTCCTGCTAAATTAGCGTCATGGACCACACGTTCCTCCAATCGGCACGACGGGCTCAACTGGTCGATGCTGCGATCGATGTTCTGGCCGACCTGGGTGCCGAACAGGCATCCCTGGTCCGGATAGCCGAATGCGCGGGTGTCAGCCGAGGGGTGGTGAACTACCACTTTCCCGGGGGACGTCGCGAGTTGTTCGAGGCAGCTGTGGACGCCGTTTACGACCTCGGCCGCCGGGAAGTGCAGCCGGACACGCTGTCGGCGCAGTCGCCCCGCGACAGCGTGGCGTCGTTCGTTCGGGGGAGCATTGCGTTTTACGCCCACTACCCGCGTCACCTCCGGGCCCTCACCGCGATCTACACCAGCCGCACCGGGGACAGCCTGCGGCGGGAGGAGCGTCCTGAGCATGCAGCCGAAATGATGGCGACCGCCGGCCTGCTCCGGGACGGTCAGGTCGCCGGCCAGATGCGCGAGTTCGACGTGACACTCATGGCGCTGACCATCCGCGCCATCTTGGACACCGCGGTCGGGTTGACCGCAGCGGGAGCCGACCCGGTTGTGCTTGCCGACGAGCTGGTCAGCACCATCGACGCAGCCACGCGGGTGATGTCATGAGGCGTGTACTGGCGATCGTCGCGGCGACGGTTCTGGTCGCCACTGGCTGTTCGTCGGTGGACAATGACGCGGCGACCGGATCGGATCTGGTGGTGGACACCACGACGGGAACTCTGCAGGGGGTCGCCGTGGGCGAGACACACCAGTTCCTCGGCGTTCGGTACGCGCAGCCGCCGACCGGTGACCGCCGGTGGACCCGTCCCGAACCGGTTCCCGATACCGATGACGTCCTCGATGCCACCCGCGCGGGGTCACCGTGTCCACAAACGGGAGAGACTGCGCAGGCCGTCTCGTCGACAGACGAGGATTGCCTGTTCCTGAACGTCACCGTGCCCGCCCGAGCGAGCGAGACACCGCGCCCGGTGATGGTGTGGTGGCACGGCGGCGGTTTCACCAGTGGAGCCGGCTCGCAGTACGACGCTCAGCGGCTCGCCGATCAGGGTGACGTCGTCGTGGTGACCGCGAACTACCGGCTCGGGATGCTCGGTTACCTGGGACTGCCCGGACTCGACGGGTCCGGAAACTTCGGTCTCGCAGACCAATTGGCTGCTCTGCGTTGGGCCAACGACAACGCCGAGGTGTTCGGCGGCGACCCCGACTCGATTACTGTGTTCGGTGAATCGGCCGGTGGAACGTCCGTCTGCGCCGCGCTGACATCACCGGCTGCGGTAGGCCTCGTCGACAGGGCCATTTTCTCCTCCGGCTCGTGCAGCCTCGCGTGGCCCGCCGGCACGCTGTTCCCCGGTCTGCCTGCGTCGTCGTCTCTGATTTCGTTGTCCGACAGCGAAGCTCAGGGTTCGGTGGCTGCTGCTGCGCTGGGGTGTACCGACCCCGACCCGCTGGGGTGCTTACGCGCACGACCCGTCGATGCCCTACTGGGGCAAGCCGTGTTGTTCGGTAACCCGATCGCGTACGGGACCGAACTGCTTCCGCAGCAACCGTCGACAGCAGTCCAGCAGGGGAATTGGCTGAAGGTTCCTGTCCTGTCCGGCGGCAATCGCGACGAACATCGCTCGTTCATCGGCGGACTCTTGCTCACCGACCCGACCGCGGTGACCGCGGAGAATTACGAGTCGTTGATTCGAAGCTCCTTCCCGGCCGACGTGGGAGCGGTGAGCGCGACGTATCCGCTTGATGACTACGAGTCGGCTCCCGTTGCGTGGGCCACTGTGGTGACCGATGTGGCGTGGGCCTGCACGACATCTCGCGGTGCACGCGATCTCGCTGCGGCCGGAACACCGGTGTACAGCTACGAATTCGCAGATCGCAGCGCGCACGACGTGAGCGGCGTGGGGTCATCGGGTGTGCCCCAGGGGGCGGCGCACGCCACCGACCTGCCGTACCTGTTCGATCTCGGCAGCGAAGATCTGCTCACCGAACCCGGACAACGCGAGCTCGGTGACGACATGGTGGTCGCGTGGGCCGCGTTCGCCCACACCGGTACTCCCGGTGGGGCCGACGATGCCGAATGGCCTGTCACCACCGGTATCGAAACCCCGGTCATGCAGTTCGACAATCCGGTCACCGGGTCAGGCGTGCACCTCGTCGATCATCGCGCGGAGCACCACTGCGGACTCTGGGACGCGATCACCCCAGAGTGACGCACGAGCCGTACATCGTTCGGCGTCATCGAATCAACGGTCAGCCGCCCTAAACACGAACCTCGTCGGCTCGACCTGGTCTCGGGTCGGAAATGCGTAAGCGCGGGTGGGACGCAGCTCCCAGGCTTGGAAGGGTGGCCCACCGGACGTCGGTGCCGCGTACGGTGCGTCGAGTTCGTCGCCTCGAACCTCGGTGGGCCAATCGAAGACGTCGAACATGGCTGCGGAGGCTCGGTGCATGTCGTCCGCCGTTGTGAGGCGTTCGGCAACACCGTCGACGACGAGATGCACCTCGCCGAGGTCGATGGCCAACGAAACCTCGTTGTCGTTCTGCAGGTGGGCAGTTTTCGACGCCGATGCTTTGGTGGCGAAGAAGAACGACGTCTCGCCCCACGCCGCGAATACCGGCCGGGTGTGGACACCGCCTCGACGACCACGGACGTTGAGCCAACTCGTCATCTCTCCGGATCGCAGTGTCGCTGCAATGTCCGACCAGACTGCGGCTCCGTCGCTTTCCTTTTCGCTGGCGGTGCCGCGGCCGGTGCGGGCAATGATCTTCGTTTCGATGTTGTCCATACTCGGTGAGACCTCGGGTGGGCGCCGAACTCATCGCAGCCATCGTGACTCGGGCAGGTAGCGGCCAGTTCGTCGGCTGCTCCACCACCCCATCGACAGCAATTCGGGGCCAGACCGTTCAGGAATCGAAATCTCGTTGTTTGCCGAGGAAAGCCTAAAGACCTGTCCAGATCGTCTCCATATCGAGGATCCTGTTGCGACGCAAAGTCAGGACGCGCTCGGTCGCTGCAAGTATTCCGGCGACCATCAGCGACGTGTTGGCCCATGCGGGTAGTTGAATCGGTGAGACGAACGTGCCGAGGTTTCGCTGAATTGCAGGTAGTTCTGTCGCCAGTTCGATCGCAAAGGGTATGGCGAGCACGAGATTGGCGATGAGGATTGCAATTGCTGCCCACCTCATGGCTCTGCTGATCGTAGGGTGGCGACGATCGAGTGCGCGGCGACGGTCCTCGATCGTTCCGGCGACGGGAGTCAACCGCCGCGCGGCACCGTCTGCCGTCACGAGGTGCATTCGAGTGACGCCGTACAACGAGGCGTTTGCTTCGATGTGCCCGCCGAGGACGGGGATCGAGGCCGGCAGTTCGTGCTTCGACTGGAACCATCCATCGGCGTACACCTGTACTTCGTTGTCGCCGTTGGCTGTATCGATTTCGAGGGTGTATCGAATCGCGTTTCCTTCAGGGCCGGTGTGATCGACGGTGTACAGGTGTCGATGCAGTACCTGCCACTGTCGGAACGGTTTCATGCGTTTCGGCGGGGCGGGTGGCGTGGTCATGTATTCGAGGGTGCTCTCCGCGTGGGGGTCGACACCAGTGCGCATGGACACGGTCTGCGATGACAGCGTCACGGGTCGCGCATGACAAATATCATGTGCGAGGGTGACGTCCACAGGGTGACAGTGCACCTGACAGGTGGTGCCACACTGTTGATTCGACGGCGTGGTCCGTGTGGCGATCACCGCCGCCGTCGACCACACCGATGGCGAACCGTGCCCGCATGGGGAAGGACTGCCGGTTTCACTGCCCTCAGCTGCCGTCCAGCTTCAATTCTCCAATCGGGTTTTAAGGTCCTGCGCGTCGCGTCTACCTGCGCACCAGGTTCGCCCACCCGGTGGTTCTCACGCGATCGGTGCCCAACAATTTCGTTTATTCGTCCGTCGACCCCGACCGCCGTAATGGACGGCCCATCATCCCACCCCCTTGGTACGGAACAATTCGTCTGCGGATCGCGGACGCCTGGTTCGTCACGTGGTCGCACTTTCCTACTGACTCCGGGGGCATGTGGCTTCGGTCGAACGAGTCTCGTCGTCACGAGTCCGCACAGCACGTCGGTGTTACAGGACACCCTCCGTCCACCCGGCACCGTGGCTGTCCGACACCGATCAGGGCTGTCCGGTGCCGGAGCGCCGGCGGTAGTTCGGTGTCACGAGAGTGTCACAAGTCGGTACGTTCGGACGTGGACCGAGCCGGACCGTAACGTACGAAAAATATTGTAAAGAAACAGAAATCGAGTCCAGAGACGTTCAGTTGAATCTATTTCCAGGGACTTGAAATCCGCACAGTGTCGGTTCTGGTCCGACTGGTGGCACCATATTTCTTAAGGGGCGGCGAGTCAACCCGAACCGTTGACCGCGAATTGCGCTGCGGTCCAACGCAACACGAACGGAAGCCCAGTCATGGCACCGATGAAGTGGTCGCCTGCCACGGGCTCGTAGTGCACGTTTGCACCCTTGCTGCGCCACTGCTCGATCAGCGCAGTCACGCCGGCCTCGGGGATGAAGCGATCGCCGATCCACTTGCTCGCGGAACCGTGGAAGAACGCCACCGGCGCCGACGGCGCGTCGGCACCGGGACGGTTCGCGGCAATCACCCGCCGCGCGATGTCGGAGTCGAACGGGTCGGGCTCGGACGCCAAGTCCTCGATTCGCATGCGTATCAACCCGCCCATGGCCAGGGGGAGGACAGACATGTCCCTCACCCAGGACGCCAACAGCAGCGCCTTCGGGCCGAACAACTCCACCATCTCGGGGTGCTCACGCGCGAGACCCATGCTCGCCGCACCCAGCAAGCCGGCCGCGACGGTGCCGTTCATGGTGTCCAGCAGCATCGAGAAGTCGGTGGGCGTTCCACCGGCGACGGCACCCACCAACCGCACGTCCGGCGCGTACCTCGGCTGCAGTTGCGCCGTCCATGTGGTGGCGATCGCGCCGCCGCTGTAGCCGTAGGCCACCACTGGGCTGTCGGCGAGCTCCGGGGCGACGACCGTCATCCCGCGTAGCGAGTCCAGGACGGCTTGGCCGGCCATCGTGCCTTCGGAGTACGACATCCGCGGGCCCTGGTGATCGGCGACGAGGACTGCGTATCCGCGGGCGAGCCAGAGCGGCATCACCGGCGGGAGGTCGGCACCGACACCGTGGACGAGCCGGTACGACGGCGTGCTCTTGGCTCCGAGGGAATCGATGGCCACGTTGTGGGCGACGACGGGCCGCGGTCCGCGTCCGGTCCACGGCCGCTTCGGGATCAGCAGCGAGGCGGTGACGCCGGCGGGGAGACCCCGCGCGTCGGTCGATCGCACCATGAACTGATGCAGGGCGGTTCGCGGCCGGGGCACCAGACCGCGGGTCGTGCGCTGCCGGATCACTGCGCCGGGTGCGAGGTCCTCGATGCCGGGAGGGGTGAGGAAGAAGGCATCGTTGTCGATCGGGGTCGGAAGGATGGCGGCATGGGGGTCGTCCGGAGGTTTCAGGGGTAGTTGTCGAGTCAATACGCGATCGAGCACACCGAACAGAGTCATGATCCCCCGACATTCTTCCCGAGCCGTACCGATCCCCGCGGTCACCATACAGTGCAAGGCGGCCGGTGATCGCAAAAATGGAGACCTCCTCGCGGACCACCCCCACTGTGGTTGAACCAAAAAGCTTTTCGACAAATTCGTCATTCCCGCCCTGCGGAGTCCACCCCTCGGCGCATCACCCCGAGAACGGGCAGCTCAGGCCATTCGAGGAACGACTGTGTCGGGACTCTGCTCGACGAGGGTATCGAATTGACCGCCCCTCGATGCAGCAGCGGACTCCCTACTTGTTCGTCGGTCCGTGCTCGTCGTTATTGCCTGCGGCGAAATGTACGAAGTCCGGTCAGGATTGCGGCGGCAGCAAGCAAACAAGTAGCCACCCATGACCAGACCGAAGACTCACCGTCCTGAGTTCGAACCACCGAAACAACGGACCACAGCAACGCCAGCGCCGACCAGAAGAAGACCCACCTCTTCCCGCTCGGAAAATTCATCGTCAACTCCTCGCATTCCAAAGGGAGCCCGTGTATCGAGTGCTCAAGGAAACACGGTGCGTAGGTACACGCTACCGTTCATGGGCCAACCCCAGTTGGCGCGGACGATCGGTGATTGCGTTCAGTATCGACCGCGGGACCAATGCCACGACGAGCATGCAAATATTGTTCTACAGCAACAATTTTCACAGCCTGTGGGCGTCGTTCGAAGCAATCCCAGTTTTGCAGCAAGGAGACGTCGTTCGTAGATCGACTGGTTTCCCAAGCGCCGGATCGGATGTCGCAAGGATCGCGGTTCGGGTCGAAGCAGATCGACCTGAGTCGAAGCTCAACGTAGCAAGTTCAGGCGCTTCTCGTTGACGGCTACAACGCCGCCGCCAGTGGCAAGCAGTGCAACCCTCTCGGACCGTCCACCGGTATTGCCGAGCAAATCCTCGATCGCGATTGTTTCGCGGCGAGCGCCGGTTTCGGGCTCGATCACGAGGATCTCCCGAGAATCGGCGACATAGGCCAGGCCCTCGCGCACAGCGGTAGGCATGAAGGGTAGTGATTCGACGTCGGGACCCCACGTTGGCTCCCCGGTGAACAGGTTGCGTGTGAGTGGACCGACACCCAGGACAACGTCACCGACGATCGCGATGTCACCCCCGGTGCTGGCGTCGTCCGAAGTCCACAGTTTCTGCCCCATCGTAGGGTCGAACGCGCTGCTGCCCAACACAACCGGATCGTCGGGGTCGTTCGCTGCGTCTACCGTCGTGCGCTGGTAGATCTCTTCGTCGGTGGTCGCGACAACTCGTCCGGTGGAATCGACCAGGTCGGTGCGAAACTCGAACAGGTCAGAGCATCGGCGGCCGGCGAGAACATAGATCTGATCGCCTCGATCGAACTGGTCGCGCGCGCAGTCGGGGGAGGAGATGTTGTCGGTGATGTCACCGGATCTGGCGTCGAACAGCGCTGTGCCCGAGGAGAACCGGGCCACTCCCGCATTTCCTGCGAACGCGAGGATTTCTCGTGAGTTGTACGGGTCGACCCAGGTGTCGTCGAGGGTGAGGGACCACGACGCGTCGGGGTCGTCGATCGTTCCTCGATGGATCCGGACGGTGTACCCGTCCTTCTCGCCCTCGACCACATAGAGGTCTTCGCCGTCGGTGCCGACTGAGAATATGTTCCAGTCGGTGTCGTATCGGGTGGCGGTTCCGGTCGCACTGTCGATCGTCACGATCTGATCGGTGCTCCGGCACAGCAACAGGGTGTCGAGGACGTGGGACGAGCAACTTTCGATCCCGTCAGAGGGTGTCTTCCACCGCACCTGACCGGTTGCCGCATCGAACCCGATCAGTTGGGACTGCTCGAACTCGTCCGTCTCCTGATTTATCAACCCTGCCCTGGCGACAAGAATGTCGTCGGCGTCGATGACACCGCCCTCGACCTCGCCGAATCGTCCACCCACGGGATCATCGAAGGTGGCGAACGGATTGCCGAGCACGTCGGTGGCGTCGAGCGTCCACGCAGCGCCGGGCGACGTCGGAGTCTGTGCTGCAAGGGGTTCGGCGTCTTGTGGGGCCGTTGCCACCAGCGCGACGGCTGCGCCGACGCTTGCGAAAGCCACCGCAGCAGTGACGGCGAGCCTTCGGTACGGGTTCACAGCACATCCAATCCGTCGGCGGTGGCAATGGTGCGCAATGTGTTTGCGCTCAGTGGTTCGTCCGGACGCTCGACGTGCGATCGGACTTCGACCTCGGTTCCCGACGGGTAGGTGACGGTCACGGTATGGCGCATCCCGCCGTTCGGTCCCTCGGGCAGTGCAGGCGAGTACGAGTAGGGTGCCTCTTCGATCCGCAGCACCGCGCCGCCGTCGAGCGTCTCGAAGTCGGTCGGCCGATTCTGGTAGGCGGGGTCGTAGATGTCCGGCATCACGGGGAGTTCCTGTCCGCCTCGTATGGATATGGACAGGTCGGCGCCGGTGCCGACGGCATCGACGTGCGTACACACCACGCCGGTCTCGAAGTCGGCGAGCCTGAGCGTGTTCAATCCGGGATCGAACCGCTCACCTGCATCGACGTGCTCCAACGTGGTGTTCATGGTGGTGGCAAGTTCGGCGTCGATCGCTGTGTCGCCGGAGAAGAGGCCGAAGGAGTCGTCGCATCCTTCGCGGGGTTCGGGTGTGTCGGCGGGGACAGGTGCCGATATCCGCAGCTCCGGCAGTGTCACAAGAACTTTCAGCTCATCTATGGTGAGAACGATGTCGCGGTCCCCGGTGTTGGTCGACTGAAATCCCTGAGCGTCCGATGCGGTTGCGGTGACGTGCGTGCCGTCGGGTGCATACGCGGTGACCGTGCGGTAATTGGTTCTCGTACCGCCGAATTCGGACCACGATTCGTTGGTGTCGACCACGGTGCCGTCCGCCGATGTCGTGCGATCCTGTACTGACCCGGCCCTGCACGGTGGCACACCCGTGTTGTCCTGCGCCACGGATACTGCCAGCAGGCCGAGTGTGTTGCCGCGTCCGAGCTCGGCCGATGCCGTTGCCCAACCGGGTTCCTGAGGCTGGCCTGGTTCGCTGGAGGTTTGGGGGATCGGCTGAAACACCAATGACTCGCGCAGGCTTGCGAACAGAACCTCGACACCATCCGGAAGGGCTTCGGCGACGGCGTCGGTCATCATCACCGACCTGGGTCCCGAGTACCACGAGGCCTGAGGGTTGTCGTATGCATCCTCGCTGGTGGTGATCCGTCCCCACACCGATGACGTCCCGTCCGGAGGTTCGACGACCTCGCATCCGGAGATAGCCGTCGGGAATATCACCTCGGGCGTTCTGTAGGTGGTGTCGACGGGTTCGGAAGGGCCGGGAGTGATGGAGTGCGTTGTGGTCGTGGCTACTGACTCGGCGCGGTTATCGGGCTGCTCTGGTGGTGCGCCTCGCTCGACGAGGGCTGCAACGCACACCCCGATGGCGACGATGGACACGATCGTGAGCGCATCGGCCCACATCCCGGCACGCTGAGGACCAAGTCTGCTCACCGCGTCAAGATACCTGTCATGTGCATCCGATCCGCGCACGGTTCAAAGCTGACCAAAACCGCAATGATCCCCGGTCTCTCTGCGGGCCAGGGCAACTGAATCATCAGAACAGTTGCTCGAACTGGAACCAGTCGCCGTCGAACTCCTCGTACCCGATGTCGCCCTCGTGCTGGGGCTCACCGATATACGGTGCGCCGTCGGGGAAGTGTGCAAGGCCGATGGAGTTCAACAGTCCGCCTTCTTTGAAGAACAGGCAACCGCCCTCGACGGGCTGGGTCCGATACACCCGGTAGACACCGAGGGTGGTGCCTTCGAACAATTGCACGCAGTGGCCCGCTGCGGTGCTGAGCGAGCGTTCGGACACTGCGAACGCAACCTTCGGCGGCGATGCTCGGTAGGTCGCCATCGCCCAGCGCTCCGTTACACACGCTGGGAATGCTGACGATGTGACAGGGTGGACGCGTGAGAAACCTGTGGGTGTCGACGCCAGCGGTCCCCACTCGGGTGACGCGATGAATACCGCTGCACGACGACTACTTCCGACCGTCACCGTTCTCGTCGGTGCGTTCGCGGCGATCCTGGCTTTGACGACGCCGGTACCGCGTAATTTTGCGTTCGTTGCTGGCGGCGACAGGCTCGATATCCTGCTCGACAGTAGCGCGTCCGCCTGGTCACTCGGCGCGATCGTTGCCGTCGTCACCGCGGTATTTGCGACGCGGAAGCAGTCAGCTCTCATTGTGGCGGCCGTTGGCGTCGCGGCCCTGTCGGTTCTACTGTCGGTGCCGATTCCTGCAGAACTGCAGCTTCGGGCGATGGCAGCTGGTTTGATCCTGGGTGGTGCCGCAGCGGTGACCGCCCTCAGTCGAATCCTGCAGCACGCGTTGCTGTTCGGCGCTATCGCCGGTGTTGCGGCATCGAGTGTGTTGCAGAACGTTCCCAGCCAGTATGTGGACTACGCCGGTTCCGCCTTCCAGCAGGCACCGCAGACGCCAGTGCTGCTCGCCCTGGTCGTCTTCGCGGCGCTGCTGGCGGTGTCGTCGTGGGCGAAAGTGTTCGAGGAAGTATCGCCGGTGCAGTCGCGCGGCCGAGTGCTCGCGGTGGGGATCGTCATTCCTCTCGTGGGTCTGGTCTTGTACTGGCTGTTCGAGCGGTCGGTGAACTCGCTCGGTCCGGGCGGTGCAATGCAGAACCGGTGGTTCTTGGGTCTCGCGGTGATACCGCTACTTGTCGGTGCGGCGTTCGTGCTGCCCGCGGTGACAGGAGCGATCCTGCTCGCGGCACTTGCCTTCCTATCGGCCCCGACAGTGGGATCCCTGACGTGGGGGACAGCTCTGGTGTTCGTCGCGATGTTGGTGCTGGGCGGGGTGGTCGGCCATCGCCGGCCGTCTCCGATGGTGGGGTTCGTAGTACTGGCCGTCGTCGCAGCTACGGGAGTGTTCACCGGCCCACCCTTGGACACCGTCAATATCGTTGCGACTCTCGTTGTTCTGCCGCTCGGGGTGGGCGTGGTTTATGCATCGTTGTTGCCGACAACCGCCCCTGTTGCGGTGATGTCGGTGACGACGCCCATCGTGATGTCGGTTCCCGTCGTTGCCGAATTCGGTTGGACCGCTTACTCTCCGCTGGTCGAGCTCGACCCCACGTTCTCGCCGAGCACGTGGGTGTGGATGTCGACAGGCATCTCTGTGGTGTCGGTTCTGGTGGCAGGTGCGGCTCTGGTCGTGTTGAGGCGGCGGGGATAGTTCCCCCAAAGAGGTGTCGCTTCTGCTCAATCGTGCGAGAGGTATTGCACAGCAATCGATAACAGAGGTTTTCGTATTACTGCTCATCGCTCACACGACGGTGGCCGCGTACGCCACGAACACCACGAACATGGCCGCGCCGCCGAGAGCTGCGCCGATCATGGCCTCGCGGCCATTGGTCGCGTGGCCCTGTTCGTCCCGACCGACGCCGACCCACCCGCACACCACCGCGGCGACACCTGTGGGGATAGCGACGAAATCCCCGATGAAGGGTACGAACGCGCAGACCAGAGCGATGATGCCCAGGATCAGTGCGGCGCTGCCGGCGCCGTTGCGAAAAAGCGGCCGTGTGGAATGTTCCTCGGCCATGCCGCCTCCCTCTTCGCGGTCCTGATGCAGCGACTCGATGCCCGTTGGTCTCACGCGACACGGCGAGCTCATACACCAAAACATACCCTCGCGATGCTCCCAGGGGCGACGGCACCGATGCACTGCATCTCGCGCCCACGTGCCATCGAGGGGACATCTCTCGCCGGTCTGGATCTTGTCGGCGAGGTCGGTGCCCGCACAGCGCACGGGACCGATTCGGCCCGACGGCGTCGACCGTGAACTGGGCTGTCGGTCAGCGCGGCGTAGTTTCTCGCCGTAGGCTTCAGTAACCGGCTCGGGGGGCCCGTGCGCGCCTACTTCCGCGACAGTCGTTCACTGCGTGCGAGGTTTCGAACTGTCAGGAGTTGCTTGTGCCTCGGATATGCAGCCATTCGCCCCCGTGTGTTCGGCCCGTGCCGGATGCCGGTGACGATCGTGACGTCGCGGCAGCGGCTCGCGACGCCGCAGCCGATCGAGCCGACCGTGGTGCTGATGCCCGTGATGCGGTGGCTCTGAGCTTGGATTGTGACGACCGATCCCACGATCAGTGCCACAGGCGGGGCCGAGCGCATCGGCTCACGGCGGCCGGTGACCGTGCCCGGGCCGGCGCGGATAGGTCCGCGTCGCGCCAGGATCGAATCGCAGCAGCGCATGATCGCCGTACTTCGGCCACCGATGAGCTGACCTCTGCATACCGCCGGGACGCGGGGATCGGTCAACTCGAACGCAGCCTCGCTATCGCCCGCGACTCGGGTACCGCCATGGTCGTTTGTTTTCTCGATGTGGACGGCCTCAAGGCCGTCAACGACACCGACGGACATCCGGCCGGTGACCGCATACTCCGGCGGGTCGCCGAGGTCATCGACGATCGTTTGGACTGCGACGACACCCTGTTGCGGTACGGCGGCGACGAGTTCATCTTCTCCGTGCTCGGTCCGGCTGCTCTCGACATCGACGACACCACCGATGCAATCGAAGCCAGACTTCGCGCAAGCGATGACATAGCGATCACATGCGGCATCGCGTTCGCGCGCGAGAGGGACACAGTCGCCGATGTGATCGAAAATGCAGACAGGGACCTGTACCGCCAGCGCCGTGCCTCCCGGGCCACAGTTGCTGCACCTACGGCCGCAGACGCGATTCCTGGTCACCGACCGGCCCGACCATGATGAAGAGGAGCACGAGGAAACCTTGAACTCCAGCGCCGTTCGCAGCATCCTCGCGGATCCTCGGTCCGTTCGCCCGCATTACCAACCGATCGTCGAACTCGACAGTGGCAAGGTAGTCGGCTACGAAGCTCTTGCACGGTGGCCGGGCCACCCGTCGGTGGACCCCGGTGTTGTGTTCTCGAGTGCTGCCGAATGCGGAGTGATCGACGAGGTCGATTGGGCTTGCCGGTGCGCTGCTATGACCGGCGCACTCGATGCCGGTATGTCAGAGGATGTTTCGCTGTTCATCAATATCGAGCCGCTCTCCTCGCGCATCGTTCCCGCGTACGCGCGTGAGATCATCGGTACGGCTGCGACCCGGTTGAATGTCGTAGTCGAGCTCACCGAGCGCTCACTGTTGGCCGACCCCGCCGAGCTACTCGAAACGGTGCGGCGTGCTCGAAAAAGCGATTGTCTGGTAGCCCTGGACGATGTCGGATCGCATCCCGACTCGCTCGCTCTGCTGGAATTCGTCGCCCCGGACATCATCAAGCTCGATTACACTCTCTCGCAGTCGGATCCATCGCCGCAGCAGGCTGCCGTCGTCCTCGCCGTCGCTGCGTACGTGGAGTCGAGTGGGGCACGAATAGTAGCGGAAGGCATCGAAACAGATGCTCACCTTCGTCGTGCGACCGCGCTCGGAGCCGCTTTCGGACAAGGCTGGATGCTCGGCCGTCCCGCGCCGCTTCCGACCCCCGGAGACCGGCAGCACTCGGGTGCCATCTCTGCCCGACCCATCCTGTCCGTGAAATCAGGTGCGCACGCGCGAGCGGACACAGCGGTGCCCTCGGTTCCGTCGGACCTTCTGACAACTTCGTCGGCGCAGGTGGGTAGTAAATCGTTGCTGCTGGCGTTGACCCGGCAACTCGAAGATCACGCGCGCCACATGCCCGATCCACTCACCATTCAGGCTGCATTTCAAGACTCGGCGTGGTTCACGCAGTCGGTGGCCGACCGCTATGCGAGGCTTGCCGCTGTCAACCCGTTCGTGGCGGCCTTGGGAGTCGGGATGGACACCGAACCCGCAGCAGGTGTGCGTGGTGCGGAACTTCACCCCGATGAACGGTTCGTCGGCGAATGGACCATCACGATCGTCGGATCTCACTACTGCGCTGCGCTCATAGCCCGCGACCTAGGCGACGACGGGGCCGACCACGACCGTCGGTTCGAGTTCCTACTGACCCACGACCGGTTGACCGTCGTCGCTGCTGCACGTTCCATCATGCGCCGAGTCCTGCCGAAATAATCTGGCAGGGCGCATGCGACGCATGCGGATCTTGCTCGGCGAAGACGGAATTGGACCAGCCATACGCCAGCGGCATCGATGGTTTGCTGAACACGCTGAACCAGCTCACTCTTCTCGGTTCACTGGTGGGGGAGACCAGCTGCCCGGCCGGGGTCCGTAAATTCTGAGCATGAGTCTGAATTCGCCAGGCGGGCAAGGTAGCCAATTGGGCGTGGTTTCATCGGACGGACGGGTCGTTCGAACCGCGATGGTCAGTGACCCGTCCTTGTCGTGTTTCAGGCCCGGTGTGCGGTCGGTGATGGCGTACCGGTCGAGTTCGTTGGCGTAGAGCAGTCCCTGCGCGTGGTAGACGGTCAGAGACCAGAAATAGTCCGCGGGTGGAAACTGGTCGGCCCCGAAAGTGATGGTGTAGTTGTTCGAGCCGTCGAGCTGACGGCCCTCCTCGTCTTGCTCGCATACAGGGTAAGAAGCCTCGGCTGCCGGGTTGATGTAGATCTGGGAGTAAGCAACGGCGGCCCGTAGGAGATCGTCTGCGCCGAAGTCCGCCCCCGCGTCGTTGATTGCCCAGCCGTTGACAATGCGGCCCATCGATTTCACCTGCGCAGCAATGTCTCCGAGACCGGTCTGTAGGCCGCTGGCGATGTCGTGCTCCGGCGCATCGCGGTCGAGTGCATCGACGAGACGGCGGTACGCCTTGCCTACCCAGCTCGGTACGTCCGAATCGGCAAGGTTGCCGATCGCTTGATCGAGGGCAGCGAGGAATTCGACGGGACGCCGCAGTTCGTCGGAACGGTCGACGTTGCTCAGGGCGAGGTCGGCACGCGCAGCCGGCGGTGTAGGCGGGCCGGACAGAACGATGTGGTTCTGTAGCTCGTTCACCGTGTTCATGTCTCCGCCCCGGGATGGATCGACGAGAATTCGGATGGCGATCATCACGAATCTCGACCGACAGGCGATCCATCCGTCCGCAACCTCGGTCGGCGCGGATGTCGGTCGAAACAAGGTGATCTGAGGGATTCGAGACCCGTGAGTCCTCTGTCCGACAACCATATTGGTGGACGAGTCCGCCTCGCCGATCTGCACGCTGTAGTAACGGGTTCCGAAGTCCGGTAGGCGTAGCTCGAAGGTGCCGGAGGCCAGGTCGACGAACGCCAACGAGTAGAGCGTGTCGACATTCGGGGCGACACCGGCCGTCAGCGTGGGATTCGAGAGTTCACGTTGGTGGCCCAGACAATTCAGTGGGGCACCGGCGGACGTGGAAGGCCGCTGGGAGTGTGGACTCGACGGATCGGTGAACCGCAGCCGGAGGCGTTGGGCAAAGATCACGGGGAATCCCCAGACCTGGAGTGCGCACGCATCGTCGCGCAGATCGGTACGTTCTGATTCGGTGTCGAGCAACGGAGGCCCCCTTGAGATGAACTGAATTCACCTCCACTGTAGTCTGGAGCACGTATCGAAGGTCGTAATACGTGAAAACTTGGACACGGCGATGCTGCGATTGCAGTGGAGTTCGAGAGGTCGATGTGAAAGACGGCGCGCGTCGCAGATTTCCCCGGTCGGTGTATTCCGTTGGTGTCGAGCCCGATCCACGCTTCAGTCTTGCGAACGAGCGAACCTATCTCGCGTGGATTCGAACGTCACTTGCGTTGATGGCAGCCGGGGTGGCTCTGCAGGTCTTCGACATCGGGGGCGGGTCCACGCCGAGTGTGGTCGCCTCGGTGATGCTGATCGCGTCATCGATCGGAGTTCCACTACATGCCTGGTGGGGCTGGGCGCGGACCGAGAAGTCCATGCGCAACTCGGAGGCCCTTCCGTCTCCTCGTATCGCCCTGCCCCTGGCGGCAATTCTCGCAACGGTCGGAGTTCTGGTGCTCTGGTCCGTCCTGTGATGATGCGGCGAGGCCGTCGTGAGCGTCCCTCCGGGCGGCCTGGGGGCACACTCGGGGACGGAGGTCTGCAAGTCGAGAGAACCGAGTTGGCTTGGGCGCGAACGGAGTCGGCGGTCGCCGTGTGTGCAGTTATCGGCATCCGCCTGAGCGCGCACACTCGCCAGCCGGTGTTGGTCGCGCTGGCCGTCCTCGTCAGCTTCGGCGCGGCGGTGCTGCTGATCTCGGGATGGGTCGCGCGGACGAGAGCCGCACGTAATGCCGGTGCCGAAAGGCTGAGGCCGCCGGCGTTTCCGTTGCGTGCCCATGCCATCGCACTGTTGATTCCGACCCTCGGGCTGATCGCCCTGAGTTTCGTCATCTGGACCGCGTCATTACGGTGATGTGGAAAAAGCGCAGGCCGTGACGGTGCGATCCCGTCACGGCCTGCGCTCGATTCTGATCGGCTGCTGGTCGCTACCTGACGAACTGCTGTTCCCACTCCGCGGACTGCTGATCGACGTACTGCTTGGTCAATTGCTCGGGGTCGGGGGCTTGGACATCGTGTGCGTCAGCCGTCGCCCCAGCGATACCGGGCAGTGCTGTCGCTACTCCGATGGCCTGCGCAGTTTGTCCCTCCGTGCTGACGAGGAAGTCCGCCAGAACCTGAGCCGCATTGGGATGTGGCGCTACCGAGGTGACGTGACCGTAGAAGGGGGTACCCCACGATGGGGTCGGAAGAGCCCAATTCACCGGTGCACCGGTCGCCACCTCTTGAACCAGCGGCTGCACCATCGGCGCTACGACTACTTCGCCCGATGTCAGCGCCTGTGCGATGCCGAGGGCGCTGGGGTAGATCCTCGGCTCCTGCGCAGCGAGCCGTTCTTGAAAGTCGTCGCCGAAATTCTCGCCGTAGAAGCGGTACAGATCGACGTACGATGCGATGCCTACAGGGCTGACAACGCCCACGCGCCCTTTGTATTCGGGGTCGAGAACATCTCGGGGATCGGCCAGGCCGTTTGCAACCGCATCGGTGTTCCAGCCCATGCCGAAGGTGGCCGCGACGTTCAGGAACAAGCGATTGTTCTTGATGCTGGAGTCCCGGTCGTATTCGGGGTTGTCGAAACTCGGGCCGCGTAGCTCTTGTGAGTAACTCCCGGAATCCGCGGCGGACGCGATCCACGCTGTATCGGTGACGACGTGGACGTCGGCGATCCCCTTTCCTGTCTTGTTCTCCACCTCGACACGCGGGTTGAGGTCCGCATCGGTACCTCGCACGTACTCGAGAGCGATATTGGGATACTTCGCATTCCATGCGGCTTTGACACTGTCGAGAATGGTGGTGTTCTGGCTCGAGTAGAGCGTCACCGAGCCTTCTTCCTCGGCCGCCGAGACTACGTCTTCCCAGTTTCCCTCCACCGATGCAGTGTCTCCGCCCGACGATCCGCACGCGCTGAGCGCGACGGTCGATGTGGCGACGAGCATCGCGATGATGTGTTTCGTCCGGACCGAATGTCGCATGTGTTGTCCTCCTGTTTGAACTGAGATCAGTTCACCAGGTAAGGTACGTGATGTCAATCACTTCCCAAGGGCGGTGTGATCGTTCGACGAGACGAGGCTTTTCACCGATGCGCACTTACGACCCGAGTTCGGCCGATCAGATCGCTGCGATCGATGCGGCGGACGTACACCCGTCGGAGGCCATCGACCGGCAGCACTGGGCGCAATCACTGGCGATGCACGCCGTGGTCTACGGCTTGCCATCGGTGTATCAGTACGCCGGGATGTGCGACGCGTGTGCCCCGGCCGTCAGCGACGGGCCTTGGGCGCTCAACGCTCTGGTTCACGAGCGTACGATTGCCGGTGCAGATTTCCAGGCCTTCCGGGTCCCCAATGTCGATACGCTGTATTCCAATGCCTGGCTGGACCTTTCGGATGGACCGATCGTCGTCGTACTTCCCGATTTCGGTAGTCGGTACTACACGCTGAATTTTTTGGACGCCTACAGCAACGCCAGCAATGTCAGTCGGCGTACGCACCCCGAACAGCCGCGTGCGTTGCTCGTGGCGTGTTCGGACTGGACCGGTTCGGTTCCCGACGGTATGGAGGTGTTCAGAGTCGCCACACCGATCATGTGGTTGTTGATGCGGATACAGGCGTTCGGAGATTCGGACCTGCCGACCGTGCACGGTCTGCAGGATGCGGTCACGATCGACGCACCGACCGCGTCGGCACACGCGTGGCCGGCGGTCAATCCTCGTGCGGTCGAAGTCTCCTCGGAGGCGTTCTTCACGGCCCTCGATGTGTCGCTGTCGGTGAACGGAGTGCCGTTCACCGACATAGCCCACGTGCACCAATTTCTTCAGCTCGGGGTGGGTACGGGCACCTTTTCCGTGCACGACCTCGATGAGGACACACAGAAAGGCCTGGAACAGGGTTTCGATTCAGCGATGACGATGTTGTCCCGCTCTCGATCGCTGCTGGGGCGTCGTACCGAAACCGGCTGGACGCGGGTGCTCGGCAAGGGTGCACACGGGCACAACTTCTTTGCACGTGCGGTCATGAACTACGTCGGTCTCGGCGCGAACGTTGTCGAGGAGAACTGCTCGTACAACACCTACGTCGACCACGATGGACAACGACTGTCGTGCGAAGGCGGAGATGAATACCGCATCGAATTTTTCGCTTTACCTCCGGCACAGGCCTTTTGGAGCATCACACTCTACGACGCAAAGACCGGCTGGTTGTACGACGCACCCGGGAAGAAGCATTCGGTGGGATCAGCGGTCAATGGAGGCGACGGAGCATCGGGACCGTCGACGATCACAGTGAGCGCATCGCCGCTCACGACCGACCGTCCCGACCACGCCTGGCTTCCGGCGCCCCAGTATCCGTTCTTCCTGGTCCTGAGGATCTATCAACCGGCCGAGGATGCCCTGAGCGAGCGATGGACGCCGCCGCGCGTCGTGCAGTCGAACGCCGGACCGCTCTGAACCGGTGCGTCAGAGGTTCACAGTCGGCACAGCGTCTTTCCGCTGGTTCGTCCGTTGAGTAGATCGACCAGTGCGGCGGAGGCGTGCTCGAGGCCGTCGTAGATCGATTCCTCGTAGATCATGGTTCCGTCGGTCAGTCGGCTTCCGACAGTGGATCGCATCGTGTCGTAGAGATGGCCGAACGAGCCGGCTCGAAACCCTCGTACCCACAAGCTCTTGGCGGTGATCTGAAACAGGTTCGACGGCAACGTGTTCGATGACTCGTAGGTGGAAATTGCGCCGCACATCGCGACCCGTCCTTGGGGTCGGAGCGCGTCGAGGGCGGCGGTGAAGTGAGAACCGCCTACGTTGTCGAAGTATGCGTCGATCCCGTCCGGGGCAGCCCGCGCGAGCAGGCTGTCCATGTCACCGTCGTGGTAATCGAACGAGCGGGAGGCTCCGAGGGTATCGACCAGGTGATCGGCCTTGCGTCGGCTGCCTGCGGACGCGATCACCGTGCACCCGTGATGGGCGGCGAGTTGGGTAGCGATACTGCCGACTGCTCCTGCCGCGGCGGAGATCCAGACGGTGTCGGACGGTCGAAGGTCCATGACCTCGAAGAGGCCGACATAGGCCGTGAGGCCGGAACTGCCCAGCGGGCCGAGAAACCACTGTTGTGGCCAGTCGAGGGCGTCGATTCTGGTGAGCGTGCCCGCGCCGCCCAGCCCGCCGGCCGCGGCGGAGACCACTGCGAAGTCGCGGTAGCCGTGCATGTGTGACACCAAATCTCCGGGCCGAAAATTGTCGTGCCGTGACTCGACGACGATGCCGAGTGCCAACCCCACCAGCGCGTCTCCGATCCGGAGCGGTGGGAGATATCCGGACGGTGCCGATTCACCCAATCGCAGACGAATCGACGGATCTATCGAGAGCCACGTATTTCGTACCAGCACTTCGCCATCGAGCAGTGGGGCGAGCGGGATGTCCGTCAGCTCCAGCTGTTCGGTCGTGAGTTTTCCGCTCGGATATGAGGTGAGGCAGAGGGTTCGGCTGTTCATGGTCGCGCTGGGCTTCCTTCGAGTCCGAGATTTCAGTTGAACTTGCTTTCCCACTCCTGTTGGAACTGCGAGACCTTCTCGGGCGTCAGTGAATCCGTATCGGGCAGCGGGATGTTCTGGGCCGACGCGACCGAGTTCTCGATGTCGGGCAAGGCGCTGCCGTAGCCTTTCGACAGAGCGCGCTGCCCGTCGGCCGACACCATGAAGTCGGCCAGCACTAGTGCGGCATTGGGATGCGGAGCCGAGGACAACACGTGGGAGTAGTACGGCGCACCCCACGCCGGATCGGGAAGTGTCCACTCGACGGGTGCGCCTGCGTCCTTCTCCCGGACCAGTGGCGGCACCATCGGCGATGCGGCGATCTCACCGGAGCTCAATGCCTGAGCGACGGCCAGCGCGCCCGGGTAGACCCGAGGTTCCTGCGCAGCGAGCTTGTCCAGGAAACCGCCACCGGTCCAGTTCTCGTCGAAGAATCGGTACTCGTCGACAACGGCGGCGAACCCGGCAGGATTCACGACGCCGATCCGGCCTTTCAACGCCGGATCCAACAGGTCCTGCGGGGAGGAAAGCCCGGCAGGAACTGCATCGGTGTTCCACCCGAGCGCAAATATTGCTGCGCTGGTGAGGAAGAACGTATCGTTCAGCACGCTGGTCGACCGAGCGTACGCCGAGTAGTCGAAGGCCGGCCCGACTATCGTTGTCGAGTAGGTGCCCGATTCGGACGCAGTCGCGATCCACGCGGGATCGGTCGACATGTGTACGTCGGCCGTTCCACGGCCGGTCCGGGCTTCGGTCTCCACCCGCGGGTTGAGCTCGACGTCACTGCCGCGCGTGAACTCGAGATCGATGTCGGGATACTTCGACTCGAAAGCGGTCTCCAGTGTCGCGAGGTTCTCGGGATGCTGACTGGAGTACAGGTGCACGGTCCCTTCGGCACCGGCCGCGGCCACAACGTCGTCCCATGTGCCCTGTACCGGTCCGGATTCGGCTTCCTGCGAGGATTGCCCGCACGCCGCAGCAACGAGAGTCACTGCGGCAATTCCGACGGACATCACCGATCGACGTAGTGCGTTCACAGCATTCTCTCTTCGTTCAGGACGCGAGTGTATGGACACGCTCTCCGCGCGTTGCTCTGTTCACCAGAGACTGGGGTGGCTCGAAGTGAGCCCCGTACTTCGAGGCCAATTCTCGTGCTCGGTCGACGAAGCCGGGCAGCCCGCCGTCGTATTGATCGATGTACTGGATGACGCCCCCGGTCCACGACGGGAATCCGATACCCAGCAGCGACCCGATGTTCGCATCGGCCACGCTCGTCAACACACCTTCGTCGAGGCATTTGACCGCCTCGATCGCCTCGGCGAACAGCATCCGTTCCTGCATGTCCACGAAAGGAATTCGAGTCGAACCCGAATCGAAAGACGTGCGTACGCCCGGCCAGATCCCGGTTCTCGTGCCCGATTCGTCGTAGCTGTAGAAACCGCCGCCGCCGGCACGCCCGGGACGATCGAGTTCTCCGACCATCTTGTCCATCACCGCATCCGAGCCGTGTCGGCGAGGCGGCTTGCCTTCGCTCGCCAGCGCGCGTTCGTTCTCCTTGCGGATCCTCTGCGACAGAGACAAAGTCACTTGGTCCATCAACTGCAGAGGCGGGACGGGGTAGCCGGCCTGCGCACCCGCTTGCTCGATGAATACCGGGTTGACGCCCTCGCCGACCGCGGCCATCGCTTCGTCGAGGAACGCGCCGATCACCCGTGAGGTGAAGAACCCACGACTGTCGTTGACGACGATGGGGGTCTTGCCGATCCGGAACACGAAATCGACGACCTTGGCCACTGTCGAGTCCGAAGTCTCTCGGCCACGGATGATTTCGACCAGGGGCATCTTGTCGGCAGGGGAGAAGAAGTGGATTCCGATGAAATTCTCGGGTCGGACGACGCCGTCGGCCAAGATCGAAATGGGAAGCTGGGAGGTGTTGGAGCCGAGGACGATATCGGCGGGAACGATACCGTCGAGCTCCCCGAACACCCGATTTTTGACGTCCACGGATTCGAATGCCGCTTCGATCACGAGATCGGCTGCGGCGCAGTCGGCCGCGTCCGCGGTCGGCCGGATCCGGTCGAGCAGTGCCGCCGACCTCTCGGCCGTCGTCGACCCCCGCTCGAGGGCTTTCGCTTCGAGCTTCTCGGCGTAGAGTTTTCCGCGGTCAGCAGCGGCCTGGTCGAGGTCTTTCAGTACGACCTCGATACCGGCCCTGGCGCACACGTAGGCGATGGCGGCACCCATCATTCCTGCCCCGACGACCGCTACGGTACGGGCGGTGAACGTGTCGTGGCCGGCCGGGCGTGACGTGCCGCGTCGGATGGTCTGCATGTCGAAGAAGAACGCACGAATCATGTTCTGTGCGACTCGATCGGTCATCAGAGAGACGAAGTAGCGGGTCTCGATGCGATCCGCGGTGTCTACGTCGACCGACGCGCACTCCGCTGCGGCGGCGAGTATCGCCCTCGGTGCCGGGGCGGGTGCGCCCTTGAGCTGCTTACGCAGCAATGCCGTTGCGGCCAGCAGATTCTGAGCAACGGCAGGATCGGTCGGTCCACCACCGGGAATCTCGAAACCCTTGACGTCCCACGGCTGCACAGCCGACGGGTTCTCGGCGATCCACGCCTTCGCCGCCGGAATCAACTCGTCCACACCGGCAACGGTGGCGTCGATCAGCCCGAGCTTCGTCGCGTCGGCCACCGAGTGCTGCTGGCCTTTCGTCAATACCTTCGCCAGGGCGGCATCGATTCCCATCAGCCGGATCGTTCTGACGATCCCGCCGCCCCCGGGCAACAATCCGAGCGTGGCCTCGGGGAGACCGATTCGGGTGCCCGGCAGGTCCGCTGCGATGCGGTGATGGGTGTGCAACGCAATCTCGAAGCCGCCGCCGAGAGCTGCGCCGTTGATCGCGGCCACCACGGGGCGACCGAGAGTCTCGAGCCGTCGCAGAACGCCCTTGATCCCGTCGATCCGTTCGGTCAAGGCACGTGCGACGTCGCGCTTGTCTGCATCGCCGGGGTCGGCCGTCATGTCGCCCAGATCGCCGCCCGCGAAGAACGACTTCTTGGCCGAGGTGATCACGACACCGGTGATGTCGTCCTTCTCGGCTTCGAGCCGCTCGACAGTGGCGGCCATCGACGCGATGTACGTATCGTTCATCGTGTTCGCGCTCTTGCCTGCGTCGTCCATCGTGAGTACGACGATGCCGTCGGAACCGCGTTCCCATCCGATCATGTTCTCGCTCATGTTTTCTCGTATTTCTCTGTGTCGACGATGGGCAGTTCAGAGGCGTTCGATGACGGTGGCAACACCCATGCCGCCGCCGATGCACAGGGTGATCAGGCCGTAGCGGCCACCGGTTCGTTCCAGTTCGTCAAGCACGGTGCCCACCAGAATTGCGCCGGTGGCCCCGAGCGGGTGGCCCATCGCAATCGCTCCGCCGTTGACGTTGGTCTTCTCGTGCGGGATGTCGAGGTCCTTCATCCACTTCAGCACGACGGAGGCGAATGCCTCGTTCAGCTCGAACACGTCGATGTCGTCCACGGTCAGGCCCGCTCGTTTCAACACGGCCACCGTTGCCGGGGTGGGGCCGGTGAGCATGATCGTCGGTTCGCTGCCGACCTGGGCAGTGGCGACGATGCGGCCGCGCGGCACCAGACCGGCGCGTGCTCCGGCCGCGTCGCTACCGATGAGAACCAGGGCGGCACCATCGACGATGCCCGACGAATTACCGCCGGTGTGAACATGATCGATGCGTTCGACATCGACGTACTTCTGCAGCGCTACGTCGTCGAAACCCGCGGCTTTGCCCAGCGCGGCGAAGGCCGGCTTCAATGTGCCCAGGCTGCCGGTGGTGGTTCCCGGGCGCCGGTGCTCGTCGTGGTCGAGCAGGGTGACGCCGTTGAAGTCCTCGACCGGAACGACGGACTTCTTGAAATAGCCTGCACTCCAGGCGGCCTCGGCGCGTCGTTGGGACTCCGCCGCGTAGGTGTCGACGTCGTGACGAGAGAAACCCTCGACCGTAGCGATCAGGTCGGCACCGATTCCCTGCGGAACGATGTAGAGGTCGTATGCGGTGGCCGGGTCGGTGAACAGGGC